>JASFBJ010000427.1 GCA_030149585.1 Desulfobacterales bacterium
GCTTATTTTTAATTTTACAAAAACCACTTTGCACTGGAATACCAGTATTTCGAAAATTCTGCAATGAAACGTTAATGTCCATTTTTTCAGCAAGATCTTTTAGGCCCTGAAAAATTTCATCTGATTTCATATTTAACTTTATCCCATTTTAACTTGAAAATAAAGGAAGCTGTGTTATATTTAGAGAAAATTAACCATAACCAAGGAGAAATTAATGCAATCCATTCCATTAAAAAGAACCCAAACTGAGGTTCAAGTCAATGAATTTATCAGAAGCGTATATAACTGGATGGCCATAGGACTTGCTTTAACCGGCTTTATTGCTTTTTATGTTTCAAACAGTGAAATCATGTTGAGAATCATTTTCGGCAATAAAATTGTGTTTTTCGGGCTGATTATCGGCGAGCTTGCCCTTGTTTTTACTCTTAGCGCCAGGGTTCATAAAATGCAGGCTTCCACGGCAACATCTTTATTTGTTCTTTACGCAGCTTTAAACGGTGCGACGCTCTCTTCGATTTTTCTATTATATACCCAATCTTCAATCACATCTACTTTTTTTATCTGTGCCGCCACCTTTACGGTTTGCAGTCTTTACGGCATGACCACCAAAAAAGACCTTACATCTCTGGGTGGTTTTATGTTCATGGGTTTAATCGGTATTATAATCGCCTCTCTTGTTAATATGTTTATCCAGAGCTCTGGAATGGCGATGATAATCAGTTATGTTGGAGTGCTGGTTTTTGTTGGCCTTACTGCTTATGATACTCAAAAGCTAAAAACAATGGCGCGTTCCCAGCCACATGGACTTGATGCTGGTGTAAAAAGAAAAGGAGCCATTATCGGCGCATTAACGCTGTATCTTGATTTTATCAATCTATTTTTAATGCTCCTCAGAATTCTGGGAAATCGCGAATAAACAAATAAAATACATTGCAAACAAAAAAACGCCCCTGATGATTCAGGGGCGTTTTTTTTGGTTTATCTTATTGCCTAATACAACTTAAACAGATTTTAACCAAGATTTTTTTTAATAATACCTGATAGTTCATCACAATAGTCTTGAGCTTCATAACGAGTAGGGCCTTCTACCATTACTCTGCAAAGCGGCTGGGTGCCGGAATATCTGATCAGCACCCTGCCCTGCTCACCAAGTTTTTTTTCAACAGCGCTAACAGCATCATTAATTTCAGCTATTGAGCTGATATCCGGTTTGCATGCTACTTCTACATTGACTAAAATCTGTGGCATTATTGTCATAATATTAGATAATTTTGAAAGAGGCATGCCCTGACTTATCATAACTTCTATCAGTCTTAAACCTGCCAAAATGCCGTCACCGGTTGTATGCTGATCCAGAAAAATCATATGTCCTGAATCTTCTCCCCCAAGTATTGCTCCTTTTTTACGCATTGCATGCATAACATGACGATCGCCCACATTGGTTTCTATGTGTGTAATACCCATTTGCTTAAGTGCTGTTTTTAACCCTAAATTGCTCATCACTGTACTGACCACGGTATTTTTGCTTAATTTGCCGGACTCACTTAAATAACGGGCATTTATTGCCAGAAGCTGATCGCCTGTTAAAATCATCCCGTTTTCATCCACAGCAATCAGCCGGTCTCCATCCCCATCAAAAGCCAGACCAATCGCGGCTTTATTCTCAACAACTTTTTCAGCCAGAATTTCAGGGTGCTGAGAACCGCATTGATCATTTATATTTTTCCCGTCTGGATTGGCAAATATTACTTTAAGATCTGCACCAAGCCTTGAAAAAATCTCCGGCGCAACTTCGCTGGTAGCGCCATTGGCACAATCAATTATAATTTTAATACCTTTTAGCGATAAATGTGGGGGAAATGTACTGGTCAAAAAATTAATATAATGTTTTTTTGCATCCAGCAGTGGATAAATTCGCCCGAGGTTTTGAATTGATTCAGATTTTTTAGCTGGATTTTTGCTGAAAATCAGTTGTTCAATCTCATTTTCATCTTTGTCTGAAAGTTTATAGCCATCTCCATTAAAGAGCTTGATGCCATTATCAAAAAACGGGTTGTGTGAGGCTGAAATCACAATTCCAGCTGAAAAATTATCCCCGGCAGCCAAATACGCTACCCCTGGAGTGGGGAGAACACCTGCCAGTTCAAGATCAACCCCCATTGAACTGATGCCTGCCGCCAGAGCATGTTCAAGCATATCGCCTGAAATTCGGGTATCCTTACCAATTAAAATTTTTATTGGCTGACCGGTTTTATTATAAAGTGTTTTGCTATAAAAAAAGGCAATCGCCCGACCTGCCTTTATAGCAGTTTCTGCATTAAGCGGAGCCTTATTAGCCATTCCCCGGATACCGTCCGTTCCAAAAATTTTTTCCATAATTATAGCTTTTACCTATTATTACCAAAGGATTTTGCCTCGCCTCTTCTATCTATCTCCCTATGCCGATGTTAAAGCTCAATATCTCTTTACCTTCAACTATATGTTTTTGCGGTGTGCATAATTCACCAGCTCTGGTTTTGGGATCAAACAGA
>JASFBJ010000022.1 GCA_030149585.1 Desulfobacterales bacterium
GCATGAAGCTCTTGACCAGGTTGTGGCAAATCTTGATGAACAAGGCTGGAGTACTGTCACCTATTGCTGGGGATGTACTGTCCGGGATGAGTTCAGCCATTTAGCCTATATTGACGGAACTTCAAAACTGGCTGTCGTTGATAAGGATGCTTTTATAAAACATGTTAAGGAGATGCCGGAAGATTTTGATAAATTTCATGACCTTGTTTTAAGTTCCGGCCGGGGTAAATCCGGTCCTGAAATGCTGGCCTGGTGGCGGAAAAAGCGCAGAGATCTGGTTAAAGTTCTTGAACCACTTGATCCAAAAGACCGTTTGCCCTGGTACGGGCCTTCCATGAGTGCCAAATCTTTTGCCACTGCCAGGTTGATGGAAACCTGGATGCATGGCCATGATATCGTGGATATCCTTAAAGCAGATCGGCCTGTAACTGATCGGCTGCAGCATATCGTACATCTTGGTGTTGTAACCCTTGGCTGGAGCTACGTCACGAATCAGTTGGAGGTGCCAAAGGTACCGGTCAGGGTTGAATTAACCAGCCCCTCAGGAAAACTGTGGACATGGGGCCCTGAAAACGCTGATAATCTGGTGCGCGGTTCAGCGGAAGCCTTTTGTCTGGTGGTAGGCCGCAGAAGAAATATTGCAGACACCAGTTTAGAAGTTAAAGGTGAAGTGGCAAAACAGTGGATGGAGATCGGCCAGATTTTTGCCGGACCAGCCGAAGAAGCGCCTAAGGCCGGGGCATTCCCAAAGATGATATAGACAATCTATAGTTTGTAGTCTATAGCTTTTCAAATAAAAATTTTTCCACTGCCTTTTGAAATTTATCAGGTGCATCAGTTAAAACAGAATGGGTGGCATAAGGGATTTCAACCAGCCTGCTGGTTATGATTCTTTTTTCCATTTCCCGGGCCGCCTCTTTGCTCATGACCCTGCTTTCCGTGCCCCGCACAATCAAAGTCGGACAGCTTATTTTTTGCAGGATTGAATTCAGATTATATTGATCAAAATGATGAAATACTTCCAGATCGCAGCGCCGGTAAAATTTGCTGTTTTGTTTTTTTTTCAGAGCTTTGTCTGCCAGATTAAGAAGTATTTTTTCAGCAGCATAGGGACTGGCTTTGCGTAATATTTTAGAAAACTCTTCAACACAAGAGTAGCTGTGAGGCAAAGTATCAAAAAGGCCGTGAAGATAGTCGCGATTCCATTCCGGTGGCTTTGGATTTATATCCACATGCACAAGATAGCTTATAAGTTCAGGGTTTTCAGCAGCAAAACTTGTGGCATGCAAGGCTCCCATGGAGTGGCCGATCAAAATTATTTTTGTTAATTTAAGACCTTTAATAACTGCGTCTATATCCCCTACATAATCTTTACAACTATAGGATGCAGGTCTGGCCCAATCGCTTTTGCCATGACCTCTTTGATCCAGGGCAAGAATTTTGAAATGGTTTGCAGCAAATGACGCAAAATCCTGCCAAATATGGGCATCATCACCTGTACCGTGAAGAAGCAGCATAACCGGCTCTTTTTTTACATTCCATTCCAGATAGTGCAGACGCAGGCCATTAACCATGATATATTGAGAATGCGCATTTGCTGCCAAAAGATCCCCCTTTTCCACTAAGGTATTTTCCTGAAAATAAACTACCCTGTCAGAGGATCAATGAGGACATCCCATTTAGGCAGTAGAGACGATGCATGCATCGTCTCTACACGCTAATCCCACAGGTCGAAATGTTGACAAATGAGTTTTATTTATAAAGGGTAGAATATTTTCAGTAAAGTCCCTAACACCCTCTCTTTTTTCCTTATAACCTTCCTATGCATGGCTTGCCGAATTATCTTATTTTAGGGTTCGGTAAAAATAATTTTATATCTTAAGCGCCGATGCATTCAGCCTGGCTGCGTTGCGAAAGCTATGATTTAGAGTTTTTCATTTTGCGAAGAATACCAAAACAATCTATTTCATTTCTTAAAATATTTAATTCTTCTTTTGTGGGTGGAATTGTTTCACTTATATTATCCGGCATAATCAGCTTGAAACCGGTATTTTTCTGAACCTCTCCGGGAGTTATTCCAGGATGATAAGATTTTAATCTCATCCTTTTAGTCTCTTTATCAAAATCCATTACAGCGATTGGAGTAATTACCAGAACAGGACCTACTCCTTCAGGTATTCCAGCCTTGGTTTTTGAATCACCTCCGTAATAATGCCCGACTCCGGTAAGAAAATCCAGCTTTTCTACCATTGTATATGGTTTATGATCATTCATATAGGCAAAAAGCTTAATCGGCAAAGCACTTACGGTCGGCAAAGCCGCACAGCCTGGGCCGCGAAATTTGGGCTTTTTATAATCACCTATGGACGTTAAATTTGAATTGCCGTAGGGATCAATTTGAATGCCGCCCCAAAAGAAAAAATCATAGTGGGGAATAGCGTAAAAAAAGGCTTCATTCATATGCAAAACAGCTTCAGCCCCTGTGATGTTGCGATAATCAGTGGATGATTCATACAGCGGTCCTGTGGGATTTAAAAAACTTGAGGCACTGCACCACCAGTTTAAGTTGGGAGCATGGGTTAATCGAGCCAGTTTGCAGGCAGCCATGGGAATTTGTGAATAAGCTCCCATCTCACCTGTTTCCCCATCTACCAGCTCTCGCGAAAGGACTATGGCCATTAACTCGCTGGGAGTATATTCATCAGCAAACATGTTTTTCTCCTTTTCTCTCAGCAACACGGTTAATAGATCTTTAATTCAAATAATTTTCTCACACCACCGATTTTTTCCAGGTATTCTTCATTATCTTTGACACTGTATACATATTTATCAAGATATGCACGGTACTTTTTGGGATCTTTAGCGCATTTAACATAATATTTAATATGCTCTTCATCCTGGATATAATAGGCATGTGAAGAAAAGGGGTGAGTACCGCATGGAATCCGCACTATCGCATCCACCAGAGTTGAAGGAATGGTGGTTTTGAAAGGATCTTTAGTAATAAATTCATGGGGAATGATCTCTTCAACACTGATAATTACTTTTTTGGCAGCTGAAGCAATCAGTTCATCCATAAAGACTGATCCGCCATGTTGAATATTGCCATAGCAATCCGCCCGTTGGGCATGCAGCAAAGCCACATCCGGTTGAATCGGGGGCACAGCAACTAAGGGTTTATTGCTTATTGGATCATTGAATACTTTTAAAAACGGGTTTACTTTAAGCATGTCGGAACCTAATCCACCCATGGTAATTTCACATGGCAGTTTAGCAACAGCAGCCCGGTATCCGCAAACAATCGTATTTTCATCAAAATCATAATTTTTGATTTCATCGTCCATAATTTTACGCTGATAGTTGGGCATTACAGGACCAAGCGCTTCAGCGCCGCAGTAGGCTGAATAGATGGTGGTTGCCTGGCCTGATCCAATAAGCATATCAGCCTCTATGCTGCCCCCCGGCGGGGTAGAGATAATCGTAAGATCACCTGTTTTCCTTCTTACCAGTTCTCTTACCATGGCCATTGGATGGTTGTGGATCATAAAACCGCCCAGGGCCACAAATGATCCTTTGGTGATCCAGGAAAGGGCCTCTTCGATGCCGACAATCTTTTCTTTTCTTTTCGGATACATAATTAACACCTTTTCCGTTTATGTTGATATGTGGCAGACCATGATGTCCAAACCAAGGTCGTCAGACCGGAGACGTACCGTGTGTTTTGGCCCTGGGCAAAAATGTTTCTTTTTTGTTTTTTGCAATTTCCAGACCCTCAATAATTTTTTTGCGGGTATCTTTTGGTTCAATTATTTCATCAACAACGTGAGCCGTCCAGCTTTCAGCTACTTCAAACACATCAATTTTTTCCCGAGAACGGTTCAGATAACCTTCGTAGGCGTCATTTTCAAGCCCCATATCAAGTTCGTTTTTCAAATTAAAGGTAGATGCCTGTACTGCGAATCTGGCGACAGGCCAGCTAAAACAGACATCAACTCCCATTCCCCGACTGCCTCCCATAATCATACTTCCTGCATCAGCGTAAGCTTCCCGCAAAACAACCGAAACTTTCGGAATTGTTGAGGTAGCATAAAGATCTAATATTTTACCAATATGTCTTAAAAGCCCGATTTCCTCCTGCTCCTGGCCCGGTACATAGGCCGAGGTATCCACCAGACAGACCAACGGCAGATTATAGGCGTCTAAAACCTGGAGAAATTTATAATATTTATCGCAAGAATCAATCTCCAGAATACTGCCCGGTCTGGAGCGATTACAAGCTACAAGGCCAACCGCCTGTCCGTTAAAATGGCAAAAGCAGGTGATTAGATTGGGGGCATAGGTCTCCTTGATATCAAAATATTTTCCATCATCAACAATTTCTTTAATAACCTGATACATATCATAGCTTTGGTCAAATTGATCAGGGACGATTTCAACCAGATCGGCAACTTCCCGTTCCGGACTGTCGCTGGTTGGCATTAGGGGAGGCATTTCCCGATAATTGGCAGGAAGATAAGTCAAAAGTTTGCGCACTTTTTTAATATTATCCTCATCGTTTTCGCCTACCACATCACATGTTCCACTATATTTCATATGATAATCCGCGCCACCAACATCCGCGCTGATTTTTTCAGAAGTCGCGGCCTCTGTCATTCTAGGACCCCCCAGCCAAAGATTAGAAGTTCCTCTGCTCATAAAAAGAAAATCACATAAAACAGGGGCATAGGCCTGACCTGCTATACAAGGCCCCATCAGAGCGGTAATCTGGGGAATCAAACCGGAATAACGGGAGATCAGGGCAAAATACCAGTCTACACCGGCTGTTGGAAGATCAGTATAGCCCAAACGCCCGCCGGATGAATCAAGAAGCCAGACCATGGGAATTCCCCACTGGGCAGCCATATTGATAAGCTGAGCGCATTTTTGGATGTGCTGGGTTCCCAAAGAACCTCCAAGAACTGTAAAATCACTTGCATAAACAGCTGTCAAACGCCCATCAACTTTTGCTGTTCCAATAATGGCACCATCACAGGGAGCGTCTGATTTGCGGCCGTCTATTCTATATCCGGTGGTTTGAACACATGAACCAAGTTCTTTAAAAGTGCCGGGATCAATGAGGCAGTCAATTCTTTCCCTGGCCGTCATTTTGCCTCTTTTATGCTGTCGGTCAATATGTTGCTGCCCCCCACCGATCAGATTTTTGTCTTGTATATCACGCAGTTTTTGAATTGCTGCATTCATTCTATCATTCATAATATCACCTTTTGAAATATATTAATAATAATGAGCAAATTAGCTCATCCTTGGCCTATGCTGGTTTAATGGAACGTTTTTTCTCAGGATAGCGCTCATATTTGGCAGCCAGGGATTTAAGAGCCTTTATGATCCTGGGGCGTGTCTGGCGCGGGTCAATTACTTCATGCACTGTATAGTAGGCTGTCCAGGCTTTGGCCATGTTCAACACACTAAATTGTTCCTTTAAAATACTTAAGTAGCCGTTAAAAACCTCGTCAAACTTACCTGCTTCTTTGGCTTTGGCCAGTTCTTTGTGGAAAATTGCGTGAACCACGGTTTCCGGCCCTGTGGGGGCTAACTCCATAGAGGGCCAGCCGAAAATATAATCAGGGCTCATCCGAATACAACCCATGACAATATTGGCTCCGCCATAGGATCTTCGTAAAACCATAGTTATTTTAGGACTGGTTACCTGGGCATAGGAGTGCAAAAGTTTGGCTCCATGCCGGATAACGCCCATCCTCTCCCAGCGATCTCCAGGAGGAAAAGCTGTTGTATCTACCAAAGTAATCAAAGGGATATTAAAAGCATCCAGAAAATTCATAAAACGATCATATTTATCCGAAGAATCCGGCTCGATAATACCGCTTAGCTCATCCGGGTTATTGGCAACTATACCGCAAACCCGGCCGTCAAAACGACAAAATCCGGTTACCATATGATTGGCAAACTCATCCCCTAATTCAAAAAACTCCCCATTATCAACAATCAGATCAATAATTTCGTGAATATCATAAGTAAATTTTGGGTTGTCCGGCAGGATATTCAAAAGAGCTTCCTCTGCCCTTTTTGGATCATCACTGCCTGATATTTGCAGTGGTTTTTCCCAGCAGCTTTGAGGCAGGAATTCTAATAATTCTTTACATTTTAAAATGGCTTGTTCATCACTATCAACAATAATATCGCATTGCCCGCTTTTTTCCATATGAAAGTCTGCATTGCCTGCGGATTTTGATTTTTTTTCCCCTCCAAGCCATAAAAATGACGTTTTGCGATTCATAATAAGGAAATCAGACAGCACCGGCACAACGGACGAAACTCCCACGGCCGGCCCCAGTATAAGTGAAATTCTGGGTATAATTCCTGATATTAAAGAGTAATTGCGCAAAAAAGTAGCCAGGCCGTTTAGTCCCATATTACCCTCTTTAATGCTGAGCCGTTCTCCGCCGGAATCAATTAAACCAATAATAGGAATCCGCATTCGGCCGGCCATCATTGTAATATCGGCTAGTTTCCAGGCAGCCTGATCACCCAGGGAACCTGATAAAACGGTAAAATCAAAGGCATATATCATTACCTGACGGCCGCTGATCTGGCCTGTGCCTGTAATCAGGGCGTCATTCGGACTGGGCCTGTCCTTACCGTCATAAGGTGCGCGGATATCTCTTATAAAAGAACCAAACTCATCAAAACTGCCTGGATCAAGCAATAAATTAATGCGTTCCCGGGCAGTCAACTTTCCCATCTCATGCTGAAGGGCGATTTGTTGCGGCCCCCCTCCGACAATACTCTCCTGATGCAATGCATCGTATTTAGTCAGATAACCGTCCATCCACTTTCCCATACCGGATCCTCCTTAATATTAGTTATAAATACTGTTTTTAAAACAACATATAGAAAATAGTTGTTTTTTTATAAAAAGTGCTTCATGTTTAAGGCAATATGATTTTATAATTTAGAAGCAAAATAACCACCCTTAATGAATGAAATATATTCAGATACTAAATAAATGTCAAGATAAAAATAGAATCATCTGATTTACCAGGCCGTTAAAAAGCATTATTTTAGAAAAAATATATGCGCGATCCATCAAATATTTTTCATCAAATATTTTTCATCAAATATTTTTTTTACATTTAAAGAGCCTTTATAATGAGCAAACTATCATCTGACAGACATTCTGATAATTTTTCCTATCAAATGGGCCCGATTCGACCACCCAGTGAAGGCCAGGATCGCTCCCTTTTGATTCGGGCAACCATAAATTGTCCCTGGAACCACTGCCTGTTTTGCCGGGCTTATCAGGGAAAAAAATTTGTTTACCGCAAAGTTGCTGATATTAAAAAAGACATTGAGGCAGCCAAATGGATAGCCTCGGAATTACAAGCCCTGTCCAAAAGCAAGGGTCTTAATGGCCAGGTGACAAATCAGGTCGCATCAACACTGATTGACAGGCATCCGCAAATTTATCAGGATACCACTGTAGACCACAGGCTCTTGCAGGCCAGATTTCAAAGTTTAGGCAATGTTGCCGGCTGGCTGGCATCTGGTGCAAGAACTGTTTTTTTACAAGATGCCAACAGCCTGATAATGAGAACTCCTGAACTTGTGGAGGTTCTGCATTATTTAAAACAGACCTTTCCAGGCATTGAAAGGATTACTTCCTATGCCAGGGCAAAAACAGCTGCTAAAAAGTCTGTGGCTGAGTTGCAGGAACTCAAAAATGCCGGTTTGAATCGTCTCCACCTGGGCCTTGAATCCGGCTCAGACAAGGTTTTGCAGTATATGAAAAAAGGAGTCACTGCCAGGCAGCAGATTGCAGGGGGCCAAAAAATTATTGCCGCCGGCATTACTCTATCCGAATATGTTATGCCTGGTTTAGGTGGTATCCGCTATTCCCGTGAGCATGCCCTTGAAACCGCCAAAGTCATTAACGAGATAGACCCTGACTTTATCCGTCTGCGAAGCCTGATTATTCGCAACAACTCGCCCCTGGTCAAAAGATTTGAATCCGGCGAATTCAAAATTCTTGATGAAGAAAAAATTGTCGATGAAATCCAGCTTTTAATCGAAAATCTTAACTGCAACTCTTATCTGGCCAGTGATCAGATGGCCAACCTGCTCTGGGAGATAGAGGGCCGATTGCCAAAAGAAAAATCTGCTATCTTAAAAATAATTTCAGATTTTAAAGCCCTTTCGCATAAAGATCGTCTAAAAATGCGTCTTGATAGACGGCTGCACTCCTATCTTGCGGTTTACGGCCGGCTTCCGGCTGATCTTGATGCTAAAATAACCAATGCTTTTAAGTCCCTAACCAATAACCCTGTCAATGCTTCCACAGATGTTGAAAAAACGATCAACGCTTTAAAAAAAGGATTTGTTTAAAATTTATAACCAAATAAAAAGGAGCTGAAATGAAACCTGCTTTAATTATTGTTGACATGTTGAAAGACACATTTGAATTACATCCAAAATCCTATATTGCCCAAACCGCCATGAAATTTGTTCCAAAACTTAACCTTCTTTCTGCTTCTTTCCGTAAAAAGAAATTTCCGGTAATTTATGCAAACGATTCTTTTCTGGAAGACGATTTTATCTTCCAGGGGAAGATGCCCCCACATTCAATTATGAATACTTCGGGAGCTGATGTTATTGACCAGCTGGATCAGGAGCCCGAAGATATAATTCTGCCAAAACGCAGATTCAGTTCCTTTTTTGGCACTGACCTTGCCGACCGATTAAAAGCCATAGATGTTGACACAGTCGTTGTAACCGGAATCGCCACTCAAATTTGTGTCCTCTCAACAGTTCTGGATGCTGTGGCTTCCGATTTTAAGACCATTCTTCTCAAAGACTGCAGCGCTGCTCATAGTCAACAAATCCATGACACTATAATTAATATTTATTCTAACACGCCGCTTAAGCCTTTGCTGCAGGTTATTGAAGCAAAAGAAGCCGGCGAGCTGATATTTTCATAAAATTTTAACTGCTAAGCCATAAACCATGAGCGCTGTAGCGTTTTTTCAACCTGCTTTTATATTATAAAATCGTAACTTCGTAATGGAGAGTATAGCGGGTCAGAATTTCTCTGATCCGCTTTTTGATCTCTTGCCCGGTTACTCCCTCTTTTGCTTTAACACTTATATTGACAATGGTGCCGTGAACCTTATGCTCCTTAACGTTTACCGATACATTCTCGCTTAAATCTTTTAACGCAGTCAGTTCTTTTTCATAAACCCTTTGGGTAGCATCCCAGCGCAGAGCTGGTTTAAATATTTTTCCCACAGCAGTTAAAGGGATCTGATCAATAATCAGTATTTCTTTTGGAATTGCCGCCCGTTCTCCGATCCTGGTTTTTACTATTTCCAGAAGATCTTTACCGGTAAGTTTGGCGCCGTCACTAACTTCAACATATGCCAGGGGAATTTCACCTGAATGGGCATCTGGTCTGCCAACCGCGGCCGCCATTTTAACTTCAGGGATCTGGTAGAGCTGTTCCTCAATAATCGCCGGATCAATATTATGTCCCCCGCGAATTATCAGCTCTTTTTTGCGGCCGGTTAAAAAGAAAAACCCGTCTTGATCCTGTCTTCCCAGGTCGCCTGTATTAAACCAGCCATCGCCAAGCCAGATTCCTTTATTATGAATTTCTTCCACATATCCTTTGAAAATGCACGGCCCTTTGATACAAACAACACCGATCTCATTAATATTTGCTTTACGAATCAATTGGCCGTTTTCATCCAGAATTGCAATCATCATCTCTTGATAGGGCAACCTGATTCCAATACTGCCGACTTTTCGCTCACCATCTTTGGGGTTGATTGCAGACGCTACGGCTGACTCAGTCAGTCCATAACCTTCGATGATTTTCATGCCGGTATGATTTTCAAAACGGTTAAACAGCTCGACACTTAAAGGCGCGGCACCGCAAATCAGATATTTTAAAGAAGAGATATCCGCACCCTTGATTGGAATATCCAGCAAAAGAGAAAGAATTGTAGGCACACAGGAAAAAAATACCGGTCTGAAATGTTCTACGATCTTATAAAAATTTTTTATTATCGATGGTTCGCGATAACCAGCTGCTGAAAGTATGACCACATGTCCGCCGACTGCAAAAGGCATCAAACCGGTTACACAGGTGCCGTTGCAGTGAAAAAGAGGCAGACCGACCATCACTGTATCACCTGGCTGGAGCTCTGTCCCGACCATTAAATCCCAGGCAACAACTATTTCATTATAATGGGTGCGGCGCGCGAGTTTAGGCCGTCCTGTGGTGCCGCCGGTATGATAAATCGAAGCAATATCATCAGGATCAATCGTGCGCTTAAAAATCAACCTGTCCCCTGGATATTGTTCCAGCTTTTCTTCGAATCCAAAAATTCCCTTTGCTTTTTCATCCTTTCCCATAACTTTCAAGACATATTTCAGGCTGGGAATCTCTTTGCGTATTTTTTCCACCTTTTGCCAGATATCGCTGCCCGGCAGATCCCCTAAAGCCACGAGCACTTTGGTTTTAGCCGAGTTGCAGATATCCTTGATGGTGGCAGGTTCCAGCATGGGGTTGATTGGATTAATAATTCCAACAGCTTCAGCTCCCCATAAGACATAATGAGTCTGTGGCAAATTGGGCAATAGATAGGTAACCACGTCATCAGGACCAACCCCTAAATCATGCAGCATATTGGCGGTCTGGCGGATTTTAATCATAAGCTGTTTATGAGTAATTTGCTGGGGCTGATCAAAACTATCGCCATCTTTTAGAAAGCTGATGGCAACGGATTCAGGATTGAGACTGGTTCCTTTTTCTATGAGTTCGTAAGTGCTTTTTTCCTTCACCCTCTCACTCAAAGGCACTTTTTCTATGTTTTCAATATCAGCAACTCCGGCAATACGAAAAATTTCAGTCATAATACACCTCCCCTAAAAAATATATTTGGAAATAATCTCTTTCATTATTTCAGAAGTCCCACCTCCAATGGATAAAATACGGTTATCCCGGTAGAGCCTCTCTACCATATAGCCGCGCATATAGCCGTATCCGCCAAAAATCTGGACAGCATCATTGGTAACACGGTCACTTACACTGCAGGCAAAATTTTTGGCCATGGAAATATCCTTGACCATATTTTCGCCGGCATCTATCTTGGCTGCAACTCGATAAGTATATTCCCGGCTAACTTCAACAAGCATTGCCATATCCACCAGTTTGTGGCGTGTAACCTGAAAACCGGCAAGGGTTTTGCCAAAGGCCTTTCTCTCTTTACTGTATCGAATCGATTCTTCCAGCGCCATTTGCGCACACATATTGGCCATTACCGCCAGCTGCAGGCGCTCATATTGAAAATTTTCCATAATGCCGTAAAACCCTTTATTCTCTTCTCCTAAAAGATTTTCAACAGGCACCCGGCAATTATCAAAATAAATTTCAGCTGTATCCGAGGTCAGCCAGCCCATTTTTTTCAATTTATCAGACACGGAGTAACCTGGGCTGTCGGATTCTATAACCAGCAGGCTGATGCCGGAAGTTCCTTTTTCTCCGGTTCGCACAGCACATGTGATCTGACCGGCACGGGTACCTGCGGTAATAAAAGTTTTTGTGCCATTAATAATATAATGATCTCCCTGACGGATGGCGGTTGTTTCTAATCCGGCCACATCAGACCCGCCTCCTGGTTCGGTGATTGCAAGTCCTGCCATTCTGTCTCCCCCAAGTACCGGAGTTACAAACCGTTTTTTTTGCTCAGGCGTTCCCAGATTAATGATGGGCTTGAGGCCCAGCACATGGATGCTCAAACCAGCCACCATTCCAATGGAACCGGATCTTGCAATCTCTTCGATACAGGCTATGGGGAAAAAAATATCCCCTGGTGTACCACCGTACTCTTCCGGCAGGCCAACTCCCAGAATTCCGACTTCACCGGCCTTTTGATATAGTTCCACTGGAAATCCGCCATCCTCTTCCCACTGTTCCACATGGGGAATAATCTCTTTTTTAACAAAATCACGCACTGAACCGCGAAATAAATCATGAGCCTTGCTGAAATATTTTTGATAACCAGCCTTTGTACTAAATTCAAATCCCATAAAGATTCTCCTTTCCGTTTTGCCGTTATTTGAGATAATAAATAAGTCGCACCTGGATGATAGATAATAATCATTGAGACTAACGATCGTTCGTTATTTTAACTGTGTCAACAGTTTTATATCAAATAGATTTTTGATAAATCAGTATAATTTTAAAATTAGAAAAGAGTATTATTGGTTCTTTTTTTGGAAACTAAACTTTATTTAACGTCCAGTCCTTTAAGCACAAGAGATGTGAGTATTTCAATAATCTCTTCCTCGCTGTTTTTCGGCACCAGATTCCAGCCCCGCAAGGGAATAATGGACCAGATAAATGCAACTATATTTGAAAAAACCTCTGGATTCGGACAAATAAATTGGCCTGTTTTAACACCTTTTTTTATTAATGTTTCCAGTTCATTGACAAATTCAGCCTCTTTTCCCAGGACTTCATATAAATATTTTTTTTCAAGTGATTTTGACTCAGTATAAACAAATAGAATCTCTTCTTTCAAACGGCAGCTTAAATAAAAAAGTGCTTTCAGTGTATTGGTAAGTTGTTCAACCGGATCATTAAATTTGTTAATATTTTCATTAAGACAATCATAAATTTGATCCAGGATTTCTTTATGAACCAGAAAGAGAATATCTTCTTTTTTTTCAATATAATCGTATAAGCTTCCAAGGCTTATATGACAGGCTTTGGAGATCTCTCTGATGGAGGTCGCATGATACCCTTTGGAACGAAAAACTTTTAAGGCTCCCTGGCATATCTGGCGTTGCCTTTTTAGAATGAGTTGGGGATCTTTTATTTTACTTTTAACCATTTTCACCTGACATATCTTAAGGTTAAGGCAAACGAGTGTTCGTTATTATGCCAGAAAGATTAGTTTTGTCAATCATTTTTTGTGTTTATCCAAAAAAACTGTTGACAAAATAATTATTATGAATTAAATACATTCTAAACTAATGATTGGCGGTCAGTTTGTAAATTTGTCTATTTATTTATTTAAAGGTTGGCAAGATGAAAATTAAGCGCATTACAGAAGTCGGGGTTGTTGTAAAAAATCTTGAAAAAGCAACAGCTATTTTTGTTGAACTGCTGGGAGCCCGGGCTGGAGAAATTATTATTGTCAAGCGTTACCAGATGCGTTACCGGATGTGCCGCCTTGGTCAGGTTGATTTTGAATTAATGGAGCCGCTTGATGATAAGGGACTTATCGCAAACTACCTTAAAAATAAGGGAGAAGGTCTGCACCACATTGCCTTTGGGGTTGATAATCTGGCAGATGGGTTTAACTCCTTAAAGAAAAAAGGAGTTAAATTTGTTGATTCTGAAATCCAGGAGATGTCAGGTGAATCAATTGATATGCAAGGCAATTCAATCAAAGGTGTCTCAAAATTAGCCTTTGCCCATCCTGCATTTTTTAGTGGGGTTCTCCTTGAATTTATAGAATATCCTGAAAAATTTAAATTTTAAACTTAAACCATAAGGAGGAAAAGAATGAAAAACCAGAAAGCTTTTTTTATCTTATTTGCTCTTTGTTTTATTATCTTCAGCGCATGGGGCAGTATTGCTGCTGAAAAATCTCCGGTCAAACTGATTGGTTCGGCTGTGCTGTCAGGCAAGGTGGGTGCCTTGCCCTCCACTGGTTGGGGGTTCATGGATGCTCAGGATTATATTAATGATAACGGAGGCGTAAACGGCAGAAAATTTAAGGTAATCCTGGAAGATAACCAGTATGAGATTCCTGAAGCTATCAGTATTTTTAACAGGATTACCGCTAGAGAGCCAAAAGATGAGCTTTTCTTTCATAGCAGCTGGCAAACCGGTGTGCTGCGATCCCTTGCTCAAAAAGTTAAAGAAAATCACATGATCTTTATTGATGGCTCCATGGCTTCGAATATTTTCAATGAAGATGTCAAAAAGAACTATCCTTATTATTTTTCCTGCGGAGTACCTTATGGTAAGCAGTGCGGTATGATTTTCAAATATATCAATGAGAATCTCCATAAGAAAAAGAAAAAACCCAAACTTGCCTTTATCTATATTGATGCAGCAGCCGGTAACGACCCTCTGGAAAAAATGCGGATGTACGCCAAACATTTTAATTTCGATCTGGTGCTGGTTGAACCTGTGACCTTTACTACAACCGATTTTACTCCAACCCTTATGAAAATTCGTAGGGCCAAGGCGGATTATGTAATTCTCTGGTCATGGTCAGTACCGGTTTCCACCAGGTTTTTAAAAACCGCCAGACCCTATCTGAAAAACACGAAAATTTTTGGTCTCAGTTATCTGGCCTGGGAACTATTTTTTCACACAACCGGAGAAGCTTTTGATGGAGTTTATGTTGTTTCGCCCTATCCAAGGCCTTCAGAAATAAATAATCCTCTGGTCGCTGCGATGAATTATTATGTTAAAAAGAAAGATCGAAAAATAAAAGTCTGGGATCTTTATTTGCAGGGCTTTGTCATGAGCTTGATGGCCTCGGAGGGTGCCAGGCGGGCAGATAATGCCGGTGATTTATCCAGGGAAAGGATTCGTGACGAACTGGAAAATTTAAAGGATTGGGATGCTTTTGGAATGTATGAAGGAAAAACCTTTAATTATGCTTCCCACCAATTTCCAAGGGCCAGAATGCTGCGAGCGGATTTCAAGACCAAGTCTTTGATTCCGGTTACTGACTGGCTGGTTGTGGATGAGTATTTAAAATAATTTACAGGTGAATCGCATAGATATTTTATAAGCGGTCATAATCTGCGATTTGGAGTCGTGCCAAGCAGCAAAGGATTTTTCTATGGACTTTTTATTGCAAGCCATGTTTGTAGGAATCATAAAAGGATCGATTTATGTCATAATCGCTCTTTCAATGGTAATTATCTACAAATCTTCCGAGGTTTTCAATTTTGCTGTGGGTGAATTTTGTACTCTGGGCGCTATAATGTTTTTTTTCGCCGCTCGAACAGGCTTGCCCCTGCCCCTGGTTTTTCTTCTTTTTGTAATTCTATGCGGCCTGGCCGGCATGATTATTGAAAAGATAGTAATTCAACCTTTAATGGGGCGGGATCCGCTTTCAACAACTCTTGTGACGATCGGACTCTCCAGTTTTCTGGTGGGTTTATTTCAGATAACTATCGGAAGCACCCCAATCTCGCTGGAAATAAAACTGCCTGTGCTCATGCTTGAGATTGGAGATCTGTTTTTAACTTCAGAACAGGTCTGGAGCATGATCTTTGCGGTTTTGGCTATTGGTTTACTGCTGCTTTTCTACCAGTTCAGCCGCTGGGGTATTATAATGCGCGCTACTGCCGAAGGCCAGGTTAAAGCAATGGTCTTTGGAATCAACACCCGATATATTCTTACACTAACCTGGGCAATTGCGGCCATAGTAGCTGCAATGGGGGGACTGGTGGTAGCCTGGAGTGGAACCTTAACCTATAATATGGGTATTATAGGGCTGGTGGCTATTCCAGTTGTGCTGGTGGCAGGACTTGACAGTATAGGGGGCTGCATTATAGGTGGTATTTTAATTGGAGTTGTAGAGTCTTTAACCTCTTTTTATTTTGAAGACGCTACCGGATTAAAAGGCTTTCGCTCGGTTACACCCTACCTTTTTTTACTTATAGTGCTGATGATCAGGCCCACCGGTCTTTTTGGCCAGGTACGAATTGAGAGGGTGTAAAAATGTTAGAGGTAAAAAATCTGACCGTAGTTTATAATGGTGTGATTTCCGTCCTTCACGGTGTTTCCCTGGAGGCCAGGGAAGGGGCTATAACAGCTCTTTTGGGAGGTAACGGGAGCGGCAAAACAACTCTAATGCGGGCTATCTCAGGAATTCTCACTATTTATGAAGGTGAAATCCAGGAAGGCAATATCGAACTTGCAAAAATAAAGCTTAACCATTTAAAAGCGGTTGATATTACAAAAAAATTACATCTGACCTATCTTATGGAAGGTCGTCCCGTCTTTGAATATCTTAGTATCAGGGAAAATCTAATAGCTGCAGCTTCTTGTCGCTGGGATTCCGCAGTACCTAAAGACATGGAAAGAGTCCTGGCTTTTTTCCCTCCCCTTAAAAACCGTATGCAGTCCAAAGCCGGTTATCTTTCCGGCGGTGAGCAGCAGATGCTGGCAATGGGCATGGCGCTTATGACTAATCCGCGCTTTCTTTTGCTGGATGAACCCTCTTTGGGGCTGGCGCCGATCATGGTCAAAGAGATATTTAAAGTAATCAGCAGAATTAACAGGGAAAGAAAGATTGATATTTTATTAAGTGAGCAAAATGCCATGGTAGCCTTGCGGATATCTTCCTATGCCTATGTAATGGAAAACGGCAGAGTTGTTATGGATGGAAGCTCTATCGAACTGATTGAAAATGCTGATATTCAGGAGGCTTATCTGGGAAGTAAGGATGCTGGAAAAAAAGATTATAAAGAAGCCAAACGATATAAACGGAGAAAACGATGGCTGGGATAGACAAGCAGGTTATTCTAAAGATTAATAATCTCAAACTGGCCTTTGGCGGCGTTCAAGCTTTGAACGGGATCAATCTGTCAATCAATCAGGGTGATATCTTTGCGATTATCGGTCCAAACGGAGCCGGGAAAACCAGCCTTTTAAACTGTATCAGCGGCGTATATATGCCACAACAGGGAGATATCACATTCAACTCTCAAAATATTAATAAATTATCACCCAATCAAAGAGCCAGAATCGGTCTGGGCCGAACCTTTCAGCATGTGGAACTCTTTCGGGGCATGACGGTTCTTGATAATATTAAACTGGGACGGCATAATCATATTGGCGGTAATTTTTTCAGTGCTGTTTTTCGTTGCGGCCGATCTTTGGCAGAGGAGATGCGCTGTCGCCGGGAAATAGAAGAAAAAATTCTGGATTTTTTAGATCTTTCATCTGTGCGTCTTAAGCCGGTGGGACTTTTACCCCAGGGGCTCCAAAAGCGGGTGGATCTTGGCCGGGCGCTGGCCATAGAACCCAAAATTTTACTGATGGATGAGCCCATGGCCGGGATGAGCGTTGAAGAAAAGGAAGATATGGCCAGTTTTATGATGGATGTTCACCGCGATATAGGAACCACTATCATCTGGATTGAGCATGACCTGAAAACCGTTATGGATCTTTCAAATCAAGTCTGTGTACTAAATTTTGGTAAAAAAATTACTGAAGGCAGTTTTAACGAAATTCGATCAAACCAGGAAGTAATGGAAGCCTATCTGGGTTTGGAGGATAATGAATGAAGGCGCAAACCCTGGTAGAGTTGATAGATAAGTGGGCAGACCAAAAACCTGATAAAACCGCCATGCGTCAAAAGCGCTACGGTATCTGGCAAATAATCACCTGGCGATTTTTTGCTGAAAAAGTACTTCACTTCTCACGCGGTCTGGTAGACTTGGGCTTAAAATCCGGTGATCGCCTGGCGGTGATTGGGGATAATGCGCCGGAATGGTTGATTGCTGAATTCGGGGCCATGAAAATTGGCGGCATTTGCGTGGGACTTTATCAGGATATGCTTCTTGATGAGGTAGTCTATCTGATCAATTCCTCGAAAAGTCGAATTGTCGTTGCCAAAGATCAGGAGCAGGTTGATAAACTGATAGATATCTGGGGACAAATTAATGAACATGTTATAAAAATTATTGTCTGGGACAGTCGAGGCATGAGTCATTATTTTAAACGCCATTCTTTTCTTATTCACATGGATCAGATTTTCAAACTTGGTCAGAATTTTATATCAACGAATAAGAAAACCCAAAATAGCAATCCTGTGCCTGAAACAGTGGGCCTGATGCTCCCCACTTCCGGAACTACCGGCCTTGCCAAGCTGGCTATGATCAGCCACGAAAATCTATATGCGTCAGCAAGCATCTGGCAAAAGATCCACCCCACTTATGAATTCGACGATCTATACTCTCTTTTACCTCTCTCCTGGATGGGTGAACAATTTTCCGTGAGCCGTTTTTTATACACCGGGATGTGCTATAATTTTCCGGAAAGTCAGGAATCGGTTAAAGGAGATCTTTGCGAACTGCAACCCACCTTATGTACTTTATCACCACGTATGTATGAAGATATTTGTTCGGATATAAGAGCCAGGATGGAAGACGCTCCTTTTTTTAAAAAATCAATATATGATTATGCATTGAGTCTTGCGCTGGAAAAGGCGGAACGGACTTTGGAAGGCAAACCCCAATTGGGGCTGATTAAAAAAGCTTTGCTTTCTTTCCTGATGTTTACCACTTTGCGATCATTGCGACAGCGGGTAGGTCTGGCCAGAATTAGACTGGCCTTTACAGGGGGGGCGGCCATTGGGCGGGAAGTATTTACCTTTTATCTGGCACTTGGTATCAATTTGATGCAGCTTTATGGGATGACTGAAAATTGTGCCTCAGCTACATGCCATTATCCAAATGATATTCGCCCGGAAACCGTGGGTAAACCCCTGCCAGGTGTTAAAATCAGGATCGCGGAAGACGGCTTGATCTATATTAAAAGCCCGACAAATATTAAAGGATATTATAATAATCAGAAGGCCACTGACCAAACTTTTAAGGACGGATGGCTGGAAACCGGTGATTCCGGTTATTATGATCAATATAACCATCTGATTGTTTTGGATCGCCAAAAAGATCTCATGTTTTTAAATGACGGCACCAGGTTCGCGCCTCAGGAGCTTGAAAACCGGCTGAAATTCAGTCCCTACATCAGAGAAGCAGTAGTCTATGGTGATAAGCAGGATACAATCAGCGCAATGATCAGTATTGATATCGAAAATGTAGGGAACTGGGCCAATAAACGAAATATTGCCTATACAACTTTCATGGATCTTTCTCAAAACAGCAAGGTAATTGAACTGATTCGTGAACAATTAAAAAAAATAAATCTTCGCTTGCCGGAAAAAATGAGATTAATCCGTTTTGTTTTAATGCCCAAAGAACTGCATCCGGATGATGATGAATTAACCAGAACCCGTAAAGTAAAACGCAATGTTGTTGCAAAACGCTATAAAGGCTTGATTAAAGCCCTTTATGACTCACAGAAAAGTTACGAACTGGATGTTACCATCCGCTATATGGACGGAAGAAAATCACAACTCAAAAGTACGGTCAAAATCGAGGAAACATAGTATGGTATCTTTTAGTCAGCGATACAGTTTTATTTTCGCGCCTTTTGTTAAAGAATCCTACCTCGAAGACGAGGCCATTTTTAGAACCCTTTATACTAAAATCTGGTTTGCACTTCTGGTTATTATTCTGCTGGTTGTTCCTCCTTTTCTGGGCAACTTTAAGGTCTACTTTCTGGGAATGCTGGGGGTAGCTATTTTAAGTACCATGGGCTTAAATGTTTTAACCGGTTATACCGGCCTGATCTCTCTTGGCCATGCGGCCTTTATGGGAGTCGGAGCCTATAGTTGCGGTCTTTTGATTATAAGGTTGCATTTGCCCTTTTATCTGGCGATTTTAGGAGCCGGTTTCATAGTTGCTCTGCTTGGATTAGTAATTGGTGTCCCTGCCTTGCGAATCAAGGGGCTTTACCTGGCAATTGCAACTCTGGCCTTTCAATTTATTGCCAGTTACACTTTTCTTAAGTGGAATTCTTTAACAGGTGGTTCAGCCGGTTTGACCATTCCTTCGCCGAAAATAGGGTCCTGGATTTTAGACTCTCATCTTGATTTTTATTATATTACCTTAATATTCATGATAACCGGTTTGTGGTGCGCTAAAAATTTTTTCAGATCCAAATTCGGCAGGGCACTGATGGCTATTCGGGATAACGATGTTTCTGCTGACGTGGCCGGTATTCCGGTTTTTAAGTATAAAATTTTATCATTTATGATCAGTTCTTTTTATGCCGGAGTTGCAGGGGCTCTTTTCGGGATTATGATGCGGACGGCTTCGCCTCTTTTTTTTGGGTTTGACGTTTCCATCGAATTTCTGGCCATGGTGATAATAGGGGGAATGGGCACTGTTCTGGGATCTGTACTCGGGGCAATCTTTCTGGTTTCTATTCCTGAAATTTTAAACCTGGCTGTTGAATTTTCATCTGCCTTTTTCCAAAATCCCGGCGAAATTATCATTTTTTTATCCCCTGCCAAATTAATGGCCCTTGGATTTTTAATTATGTTTTTTATCCATGTGGAACCTACTGGACTGGCCGGAATATGGCGCCGAATTCGTAATTATTTGAAGATATGGCCGTTGCCATATACCTGACCCTTTATTATTAAATTATTTTTCAATAAAAAAGGAAAAAATAATGGCCATTATACTTGGTAAATATTTTGACGATTTTACT
>JASFBJ010000023.1 GCA_030149585.1 Desulfobacterales bacterium
TTAAAAGCCCGCGTATCTTAGGGTGTTTAGTCTAATTTTAAATCAAAGCAATTTTGGGATGAATTGTCAAGTCTGTTCTATCAGCAGCAATACATATACCACATATAAATAAATTATATGACAGGACGTAACGGCTTAATATAATAACGTTATTTAATATGGAAGAGGGAGATAATCTATCTCATACAGCGAAGTTCAGATGTCAGCTTTTTTAACAAAGTGTAAACTAAATTTAAAGGATGCCCAAGTTTATTATCAATATGATAGGAACTCAGACAAGAGAATAAAGATTCCCCCTGGCAGTTATATTTTTTTTTATTATATTTTCATCTACGAGCACGTCAAGATAACCGCTTGATTCAGACAAACATAAAAATGTTTCATTTTGGCTAACATTTGGAAATAGCTGCTGGGAGATCTGATACATATACATACCATTTTCCGCATTATTATGATCTGCCTGGTAGTTGCTTATAATATTAATTACATCCCGGCGGCGCTCTATGTGGTGATTCAGGATAGCTTTTATTCTATCATTGCCATTATTAAAAGGAGAACCATGGCCTGGGAAAACTTTTGAAATGGGAAGAGTGTGAAGCTTTTTTAAAGAGAGACGATAGTTTGTCAGGCTTTGATAGTCAGGTGCTTCTGGAAATGGAATTACTTCAACTGCTGGATTGGGCGTGATATGATTTAAAACAGTATCGCCTGCAAAGAGAATTTCGCTGGTTTCATCAAACAGACAGATTGAACCGGAACTGTGGCCGGGGCAGTGAATGGTTTTAAGATTAAAATCGTCAAATTGAAATAAATGGCCATCTTGAATAATTTGAGGATTGGTTATTTGACTGTAAATATGGCTGTGGCGCAGCAGGATTTCCATGCTGATTTCCTGTTTGATATTTTCAGACAGGCCAGTGCTTTTTAAAAATTTAAGGTAGCATTCTTTATGGAAAGCACGGGCTTTATCAGCGCCAAGCAGAAGTTTATTTTGTTCCCATTGATGCAGATATACTGCTGCATTACAGTATTGGGTCAGACGTCCGGCCATACCCATATGATCTGGATGACCATGGGTTAATATAATTCGCTGTATTTTTGACAGAGACCCGCCATAGCCGGCAATTGCAGACGATAATTTATCAAAGCTCTCATCTGTGTTGATTCCAGTGTCAATTAAGGTTGGTATGGAATCGTGAATATAATATACATTAGTAGATTTGAGCGGAAATGGAATTGGTAATTTTATACGATGGATACGGCTTATTATTTTTTCCATTGAGGTTGCCCGCAGTTTTTTTAAATCAAGTTTAAATTCAATCTGATTAATAGAAAAGCCGGTCTTTATGACCGGCTTTTAATAAATAAATAAAAAATAGGCTATCCTATTTCGTTTCCAAACACAGCAACCGCGCTAATTTGGGGCGGACCTCCAAAGGTATGGGAAAGTCCCAAACGGGGATTTTTTACCTGGCGCTTTTGATTATCCACCTTTTGTTGAAGCTGCTTATAAATCTCATAGGTCATTCGCAGACCACTGGCACCAACAGGATGCCCAAAACATTTAAGACCCCCGTCAACATTTACCGGCAAACCACCGCTGCGGGTGAAAAATCCGGACTCAACATCCTCTTTTGCCTTGCCCCAGGGGCTAAAACCAAAATTTTCATAGATTGCCAGCTCAGTGATGGTGAAGCAGTCATGAACTTCCGCCACGTCCAGTTCTTCCCGTGGATTTTTAATGCCTGCCATCTCATAGGCTTTGCGTGAAGAGGTTATAAGGGATTCAAAACGCATCCAGTCAAAATCCGGCCGGGCATGGGGCAAAAGCGAATCCATGGCAATGCCGAATCCTTTTAGATAGATTGGATCCGGACGAAATTTTTTAGCCAGCTCTTTACTCGTTATAATGGCGCAAGCCGCTCCATCACTATTTCCACAGCAATCAAAAAGGCCTAAGGGCCATGCAATAATAGGGGCTTTGACAACTTTTTCAAGAGTGATTTTATTATGAAAATGAGCTTTTGGACAAAGGCTGCCGTTATCATGATTTTTCACGGCAATTTTTCCGATCAGCTCCTTGCCCTGTTCATCCGTTAAGCCGCAAGCATTAAAATAGCGTTTGCCGATCAAACCAAAAGAACCTGGGGCTGTTCGACGGGCTTCAAGCACAGGACTCATGCCACGGCCGGTTCCCAATCCAGGATAGCCGGTATCTTTTAGTTTCTCAACTCCTATGGCCAGAGCCACATCATAAAGACCACTGGCAACTCCAATGCAGGCCTCTATCAGGGCAATATGAGCGGTAGTACACCAGTTCTCATTACGGATAATAGGAATATTGCGTAATTTTAATCCATTGGCAATGGTAGTACCGCCAATTCCAATCAATGGGGCAGAGGCTGTTCCCACCCAGCAGGCTTCAATATCCTTTGGTTCAATTCCAGCATCTTCATAAGCTTCATAAGCTGCTTCAATGGCCAGATCTTCCAGACCCACATCCCAGCGTTCACCAAACTGGGTGCAACCCATGCCAATAATAGCAACTTCATCTTTAATACTTTTACCCATTAATTATCACCCCCGTTTAGAATCGGTTTTAATTTCCAAAAATAGTTCTGAAAGCCGGCGCCTTCGTAAAATCGTCTAAATGTCAAACGAACCGGCATATCTATGTCGATTTGAGATGCATCAAAATCAGTCATCAAACCATAAAAACGCACTCCGCCAGCCATTTCCACAACAGTTTGAATCACCACTGGATCATCACTGCGCCCAGCTATATTATCTTTAGTAAAAGTAAACACTTTCCCTTCCAAATCCGAGATTCGGATCTCTTCAAACTCATCTTTGGAGCTGCAGTTATAGCAAATCCGCTGAATGGGATAGGTAATCAGCCCGCATTTTTTACAACGACTGGCATGACATCTTAAAGAAGAGCTGCGTTCCCGCCAGGAAACCGTAGCTGATGGCAACAGCCGGAAAGGTTCTCCAGGCTGGGCTTCTATTATCTCTTTATAGCTTAGAAAACGTGCATATGAGGTAAATATCAGTTTTTCGTCCAGCAAGGTTTTAACGGTACGCAGATTGACCTGCTTTTTTACCTGGTCCGTAGTTTTAAAGAGCATTGCATCAGCACCATCCCCATAGGTTGCCATGAGAATAAGCTGGCCGGGCATGGCTGTTTCCAGAGCGGCTGCCAGCATTAAAAATGGCTGAGCTGTGCCGCAATGACCTACCTTGGATAATAAAGGATCCTGCATCTGGGTTTCTCCATCAAACCCAAGTAATTTGCTTAAACTGAAATGAGATCTTGGATCAGGTGCAGGAATGATAACCTTTGCAATATCTTTTGTAGAAAGTTTGTATTTATTCAGCAAACCATTGACAACTTCCTTGATATGCGCTGTGTAGCCCTGGCCTGTAACAAAACGGGCCTCCCATTGTTTGACATATTTATCTTCTGAATTTCGCCAGACATCCATCATTTCGTTGGAGATGGAAAAACGGCCCTCATAGGTGGCAACAAGATCATTTTTGCCGATCAGCAAGGCACCGGCACCATCTCCGAAAAGTTGTTCCTGATCTGATTTTGGATAACCACTGCGAGTATCAGCGGCAGTTACTAAAATTTGCTGGGCGGAATCTGCCGCTACTGTGTCTATGGCTGCACTCAGCGCAGTTGCGCCGGATCTTAAAGAGTTGGCATAATCAACGGTTGCAATTTCCCGGTTTAGATCAACAGCCGTGCCAATCAAGGCAGCATTCATTTTTTCGCGATAGACAGGAGTAGTCGATGCAAAGAGCAATCCATCCACCTCCTGTCGGTCTTTTTCTTTTAAACAGTTAATGGCAGCTTCAACCGCCATGGTAACACTGTCTTCATCGTTATTTGCCACACTTCTTTCACCCTTTAAGGCCCCGCGGCCCCAGGCTTTGGCAATAACGCTGCGCTCCATTCTCAACGTCGGGATATAACCGCCGTATGATACAATTCCAACCATTCGCTAAACCTCCTTTTATTCAAACATTTTTAGCCAGGGTCCACATTTCGTGGGTTAATTTTTCAAAACAGTAAAAAGGGTTTGTTAAATCAAAACCTGCAATTTGTTTTAGAACAGATGATTCCCCGCCAAGAGTTTCAAGACCAAACATCCCAAAACGTTCTTTAAACATCATTAAAATCCATTGGACACGATTAAGGTGTCGTTTTTTTTTCAAACAGGTATTTTCCAAAAATGAGAAATGATCAGACAGAGCTTGCGCCAGCTGATCGTGGCCCCAGCCTTCAAGCGCTGATGCCATTACTATTTCAGATTGCCAGCCGCTCTCATCAAATCCGGAATAAACAGCCACGGTTTCAAGATCAATTTTAGTCTTGGCTGCAAGTTTTTTCTGGTCAGCCTTATTGATGACCAGGATATCCGGTATTTCCATGATTCCGGCCTTCATAAACTGCAGGGCATCTCCACTGCCCGGTTGTACCACAAAGACCACAGAGTCCACTACCTGGGCGATTTCAGTTTCTGACTGGCCAACGCCGACAGTTTCTATAATGATAATATCATAGGCAGCTTCAAAAACAGTTAAACAGTGCCGGGTGCGCCAGGCCAGACCTCCTAAATGCTTGCCGGCTGCCATGCTTCGTATAAAAAGTCCTGAGTCGCCTGGATCATGAATAATTCTGGCCCGATCTCCAAGCAGGGCACCTCCGCTACGGCAACTGCTTGGATCTACTGATATAATGCCGACAGTCCTGCCCTGCTTCCGATAAAAATTTGCCAGCCGGGAAATTAAAGTGGATTTGCCAACTCCGGGCGGGCCGGTAATTCCAATCAAGTGGCGACCGGGCCGGGCATTGCGGCTTAACTGTTCAATCAATTGGCGGATCCGGCTGGTTTTAGCGGGCCTTATATTTTCCAAAAGGTTCAGGGCATTGGCAACAGCAATCTTATTACCTGCTAAAACTTCAGCCAAAAGAGTATCAATACTATTTAGATTCACTTTTTCAAATAATTAAAAGGTTTTATATGGGTTCCCGTGCCGGAGCAAGGGAACAGGAAAAAAATTTGATTGATAAGGCAGTGAAATTATTCAGGTAAAAAGCTTTAATTAGCTTTATCTACCATATCTACAATTTCATCCATGATGGTGTTTAAATTATAATCTCTTGGAGCATATACTTTACAGATAATTTTGTTATTCATTTTAGCAATATCACTTTTAGGAATTATGCCGCCAAGTACCAGAGGAATATTATTAAGCCCGCGTTTTTGCATACAGTGAATCACTTCAGGAATCAGCTTGAGGTGAGAGCCGCTTAATATGGAAAGTCCTACCACATGGACACCCTCTTGCAGCGCGCTTTCGGCAATCTGTTCCGGGGTCAGACGGATGCCTTCATAGACAACTTCCATACCAACATCTTTAGCTTTGACGGCAATTTGCTCTGCGCCATTGGAATGACCATCCAGGCCGGGCTTGCCGATTAAGATCTTTAAATTACGCCCCAGTTTGGTATTTAGCCGCCTGATTTTTTCATTAACCTTGCGGGCTTCTTCCGTTGAAATCCTATCGTTGGAAATTCCGCTAATACCGGTTGGCGCTCGATACTCACCAAATATTTTACGCAAGGTGTCTGACCATTCTCCGGTTGTAACACCTGCCAGAGCACACTCCCGGCTGGCCTGCATTATATTTTTACTATTACTGACTGAAGTGTGGAGCTTTTCCAGGGCCCGCGCTACCTTATCCTGATCACGTTTTTTCTTAAAAGAGTGCAAAAGCTCTATCTGCTGGTCGGCAATGGAATCATCCACAGTTAGAAAGGATTCTTCCATGCCCTGGGTTAATAAAGAAGGTTCGGCTTCGGTAAATTTATTTAAGCCCACAACCACCTTGTCCCCACTTTCAATCTCCCGTAATCTTTTAGCATTGCTTTCCACCAGGCATCGTTTCATATAACCTGTTTCAAGAGCTGGAATAACGCCGCCCATTTCCATAATTTTATTAAGTTCAACTTCTGCGGCCCCAGCCAGCTCTTTTTCTTTTTGCTCGATAATATGTGACCCTTCAAAAATATCCTCATATTCCAGCAGATCGGTCTCTAAAGCCATGATTTGCTGAAGCCGCAGGCTCCACTGCTGATCCCATTTTCGGGGCAGGCCCAATGCTTCATTCCAGGCCGGCAGCTGGACAGATCTGGATCGGCTGTCTTTGCCCAGAACAACTGCAAGAAACTCATAAATAATTCTTGCAATATTATTTTCCGGCTGACAATCGGTCAGCCCCAGGCTGTTAACCTGCACCCCATAACGAAAACGGCGCAGTTTAGGATCTTTTACTCCGTAGCGCTCTGTGCAGATTTTGTCCCACATGCTGGTGAACGCCCTGATTTTACACATCTCCTCCACAAAGCGAATACCGGCGTTTAGAAAAAAGGAGATCCTGCCCACAACTTTTGGAAAGTCTTCTTTTTTAACTTCCCCGCGCTCTTTGACAATATCCAGAATCGTTATTGCATTAGCCATTGTAAAGGCCAGTTCCTGCACCGGCGTGGCGCCTGATTCCTGCAGATGATAGGAACAGATATTTATGGGATTCCACTTAGGGATATGATTAACCGTAAAACCGATTATTTCAGCAGTAAGCTGCATGGATGGCCTGGGAGGAAAGATATAAGTTCCACGGCTTAAATATTCCTTGAGGATGTCATTCTGGGTGGTTCCCCGCAAATCGGCAATATTTGCGCCCTGTTTTTCAGCGGTTGTCAGATATAGAGAGAGCAGCCAGGCGGTCGGAGCATTAATGGTCATGGATGTATTCATTTTATCAATAGGGATCTGATTAAATAGTGTATCCATATCCTCAATAGTGCGCATGGGAACGCCCAGCTTACCAACCTCACCTTTTGCTAAAATATGGTCTGAATCATAGCCGGTCTGGGTTGGCAAATCAAAGGCAATACTCAGGCCGGTTTGTCCTTTAGCCAGATTACTTCTGTAGAGCAGATTGGATTCTTTGGCACTGGCATAACCGGAATAGGTACGCATCAGCCATGGCCGATCCTTGGGGTGATTAACCTTGGAATTCATAAAATCTCCAGTTTGAAATAATAATCAGATCTAAAAATCCTAAAAAGAATAGTAAGCAGTTGATAACATACGTTAATAATCTATTTGATAACATATGTTAATAATCTATTTGATAACATATGATAATAATCTATTTGATAACTCGAAAATTGTCAAGAAAAAAGCATCAGCATTTAAGAGCATACCCAAACTGCATATTGACTTTCATTATTTTTATTATACTATCTTTTGACAGATTGAGGATGGATTTAAGGGTTATAATAATATTGAGGTGAATTATGCAAACTTATAAATCGCAAATCAAGCAGGCTGCTGATTTTTTGAAAACACCAGTGGGGAAATCGCCCAGAGTTGGAATAATTACCGGTACCGGACTTGGAGAAAGTGTCGGAAATTTTGATATCCTGGCTTCTTTTGATTATAGCAGGATTCCAAATTTTCCCCTTTCAACGGTTACCAGTCATATGGGACAGGTGTTAATCGGTAAAATGGGTGATACTCCGGTGGTGGTTTTTCAGGGACGTTTTCATCTTTACGAAGGTTATTCTCCTCTTGAAGTTATTTTCCCTGTCAGAGTGCTTCAAACCCTTGGAGTTAAAACACTTATCCTTTCCAATGCAGCAGGTGGCTTAAATTCAGGTTTCAGAAAGGGCGATATCATGCTTATCAGGGATCATATTAACTTAACCGGTGAAAACCCATTAGTGGGACATAATGAAGAGAGTTGGGGATTGCGCTTTCCGGATATGATATCTGCTTATGATAAAAAATTATCCCAATTAACTTTTCAACTTGGGCAAGAGAGTGGATTGCATCTGCAAACCGGAATTTATGCCGGTCTCAAAGGTCCATCTCTTGAAACTCCGGCGGAAATACGCTATTTAAAAAATATCGGGGCTGATGCAGTTGGTTTTTCAACGGTGATGGAAGTAATTGCGGCAGTTCATGCCAAAATAAATATCCTGGCCTTTTCAACAATTACAAATATTAATGACCCGGATAATCCGCGTTCGGCAAATTTAGAAGATATTATTAAAGTTGCCGAAGCTGCGGCCCCAAAACTGGAATCCATTATAAGCCGGGTTGTTGCAAGGCTTTAGACAAGTTATCAAGTATTTTTTAAGCTGATATTTTTTAAAAACGAGGCTGAATATGCAATCTGCTGACCTTCTAATCTCAAACGGAACCCTTTTAACCCAGAATCAGTCCGGCACTATTATCAAAAACGGCGCTATAGCTGTTTTCCGGGATAAAATTATGGCAATTGGTGAAAGTAAATCTTTTGCCAACTGGAATATTAAAAAACAGATTGATGCAAAAGGTGGAATTATCATGCCGGGACTGATCAATACTCATACCCATGCGGCAATGTCTCTGTTTCGAGGACTGGCGGATGACCTTCCTTTAATGGTATGGCTCAACGATCATATTTTCCCGGCAGAAGCCAAACTTGACGATGAAATGGTATATCATGGAGCCCTTTTAGCCTGTGCTGAAATGATCTTATCAGGCACTACCTGCTTTTGCGATATGTACCTTTTTGAAGATGCCGTAGCCAGAGCAGCCCGCAAAGCTGGAATACGCGCGGTTGTAGGAGAAGTACTCTATGATTTTCCCTCTCCAAATTATGGTCCTTTGGAAAAAGGTTTTGAATATACCAGGATGTTAATCAATAAATGGCAACAGGATCCTTTAATTACTATTGCAGTAGAACCTCATTCGGTTTATCTTTGTGCCCCGGATCTTTTGCAAAAAGCTTCGGATTTGGCTCAGGAATATGATTTGCCCTTTGTGATTCATCTTGCTGAAACCCGGAGTGAAGTTGATACGATCAAAGAAAAATATGGTAATACACCGGTCGGTCATCTGGCCAAACTAGGCGTTTTATCTCCAAGGACAGTGGCCTGCCATTGTGTGGTCTTAACCAAAGAGGATATTGATTTACTTGCGCTCCATAAAGTCAAAATCGTCCATAATCCTTCCAGCAATATGAAGCTGGCTTCCGGGATAGCACCCTTGCCTGAACTTGTGAGGCGCGGAATCCATACAGGTTTGGGTACTGACGGCTGCGCCAGCAACAATAGTCTTGATCTTCTGGCGGAAATGGATACAGCCGCCAAATTGCATAAGGTTGCCACCCTTGATCCAACGGTCATGGATGCTGCAACTGTTTTGCAAATGGCAACCTGTCAAGGAGCAAAGGTTTTAGGGCAAAACCATCTTATTGGCTCTTTGGAGGCCGGGAAAAAGGCTGATATTATTATCGTTGACACTCATCAGCCCCATCTGACGCCAATGTATAATCCTGCATCCCATCTGGTATATGCCGCGCGCGGCAGTGATGTAATAACATCAATAATCAATGGCAAATTAATAATGGAAGATCGCTGTTTGCTGACAATAGATATCAAAGAGGTAATGGGCAAAGCCAATCAGCTTGCAGGCAAATTTGGAAATCCATATTAGGAACGAGGACAAATGGAGCCTAATCAGATTATCAGATGTGCAAGAGGGGATCTAAAAGCAGATTTGCTCTTAACCAACGCGAGAATTATTAATGTATTTGCCGGAGAAATTTTTTCAGGTAATATTGCTCTAATCGGGGGCTATATTGCCGGCTTTGGTGATTATGCCGCCAAAAAGGTTATTGATCTTAAAGGTGATTATGTGGGGCCGGGCCTGATTGACGCTCATGTCCATATTGAAAGCTCTATGACCTCTCTCACTGAATTTGCAAGAGCCATATTGCCCTGTGGAACAACCAGCGTGGTTGCCGATCCTCATGAAATCGCCAATGTTCTTGGAACTAAGGGCCTTGACTATATGCTGGCCTCTGCAAAACATCAGCCCCTTAACTTTTATTTTACCCTGCCGTCCTGCGTACCCGCAACTCATATGGAAACAGCAGGCGCATGTCTTACAGCCCAGGATTTGCAGCCCTACTGGGAACATCCTAAAATTATAGCTCTTGCAGAGATGATGAATTATCCGGGAGTTATTTTTGAAGATGACCAGGTTTTGGCTAAAATCAGCCAGGCAAGGATGCATAATAGACCAGTAGATGGCCATGCTCCAGGCTTAAATGGTCTTCCCTTAAACGCTTAACTGGCTGCGCAAATTGCCTCTGACCATGAATGCTCTACTGCAAAAGAGGCCAAGGCCAAACTTGATCTGGGCATGCGCATCATGGTGCGCCAGGGCACTGGAGCCCGCAACCTTTGTGCCCTGTTGCCGATTATCAATCAACGCACAGCTCCTCGCATGATGTGGTGCACTGATGACCGGCATCCCCATGATCTGCTGGAGCAGGGACATATTGATTCCATTATTCGGGAGGCTATTAAGCTTGGAGTTGATCCAGTTACAGGTATTCAAATGGCAACCCTTTATCCAGCAGAATATTTCGGTCTTAGAAATATTGGAGCTCTTGCACCTGGCCGCAGGGCTGATCTGGTTATTTTAAAAAATCTTGATAATTTTGAGATTTCACGGGTTTATAGCCGCGGCAATCTGGTGGCAAAAAACGGCAGGCTGGTTCCTGATTTAAAAAAACCAGATGCCGTTGCTCTGCCCCAGACAATGAAGGTTGATTGCAAAAAGCTTGATTTTTCCATTCCAGTAAAGGGAGAGAATATCCGGGTAATTGAAATAATACCGGATCAGCTTATTACCAGGCAGTTAATCATAAAACCAGCTATAAAAGGCAGCATGGCGGTTGCCGATCCTGACCGGGATCTTTTAAAAATAGCGGTTGTCGAGCGTCACCAGGGCACTGGAAATATCGGTCTGGGATTTGTGCGGGGATTAAAACTAAAAAACGGGGCAATAGCTTCCAGCGTGGCCCATGATTCACATAATATTATTATTGCCGGAACCAATGATCAGGATATGCTCCTGGCTGTTCAGGCAGTGGTGGAAATGGAAGGTGGCCTGGCTTTAACATGTGATAAAAAAGTTCTGGCCAGGCTGGCTCTTCCAATTGCCGGCCTGATGTCATTAAAATCAGTGGAAACCGTAAAAGATGAGTTGTCCCTGATTATTGCAATGGCTCATAATTCAGGATGCTCTTTAAAAGACCCATTTATGACACTTGGTTTTTTGGCGCTGCCCGTAATTCCTGAATTAAAAATTACCGATCAAGGAGTTGTGGATGTGAACCGATTTCAGCTTGTTTCTCTTTTTATTGACCAAAAATAAAAATATTATATTTTCCTGTTTAGGAACTGTGGACGAAATAACTTCCACAAGTAGGCGCACAGATTTAGGTTAGATTTCGGACGATAGAAAGGGCAAGGGCTCGTGTATGATATTGATTTTGTATTTTATTTATCAGGCGCTCATCTACAGCGCAAGTCATAGAATTCTCACAAAAATATGCCTCATTTATGTCTTTTAAAACGTATGCTTTACAAAATATTGATTTTAAGTTATGAACTTATATAAAAATAATATAAAATATCAGGTTGATGAAATAATGGAACAAATACCAGCACTTGTAATAGCAACTACCAATCAAGGCAAGGTTGCTGAAATACAATCATTATTAAAGGGATTTAAAGTTAATATTAAAACCCTGAATGAGTTTGGCCCCATTCCACCGGTTGTCGAAAACGGAGAAAGCTTTGATGAAAATGCTTATAAAAAATCCAGTTTTACAGCTCGTATTCTAGGGCTGCCGGTTTTATCTGATGATTCCGGTTTGCTGGTGGAAGCGCTGGCTGGAGCTCCTGGAATCAAATCTTCCCGTTATGGCGGCCCTGGAGCTAGTGATGAACAAAAATGTAGCAAGCTGCTAAAAGAGCTTGGAGATGAGCAAAACCGCAAGGCTGCTTTTGAATGCGTAATATCAATCGCCGTGCCCGGCGGCGCTGCTTTGACCTATGAAGCCCGCTGCGATGGCCTTATTACTCATGAACCGGCCGGCACCAGTGGTTTTGGCTATGACTCGATTTTTTACTATCCTCCTTTAAAAAAAACCTTTGCTCAGATGAGCATGGTTGAAAAAAATAAGGTGAGTCATCGCGGAAAGGCTTTAGCGGAATTAAAAGATGAGTTTAATAAAGTTTTGATCTGGATTGAACAGCAGATGCCGGTTATGGAAAAATTTAATTATAAATTATAATCCAGTCAAATCAGAAAGTAAAAATATCTTGTATAATTTGTTTTCTAACCAGGATAAAATTAAATGAATTATTTCAACTTTTTGAAATATATCGGCTTTGGGTGAAAAATATTCTGTCTTTATTTCAAACATCAGGATTTTTGATGGCATTCAATGAAGATTGCTGTTTTTTTTAAAAAAATTGCATCAAGATCAAAGGAGATCTAATGAATAATCAGAAAAAAGCAATAGATATTATATTGGAAATTGGGAATATTAAAGAGATGAAGGCCGCCAACAAGCTGTTTTCCGACAAACTTGATCAGAAAAATCTTAACCGGATTAAGCGTCTTGACAACCCTGATATTCTCCTTAAAATTGCCAATGCTATTAAGATGTGTCAACCAGACAGGATATTTATCAATACTGGATCAGAGGCGGATAAACAGTTTATCAGGGATCTTTGTATAGAAAAGGGTGAAGAAGCCAGGCTTCCAATGAAAAACCATACTATTCACTATGATCTTGAAGAAGAACAGGGGCGAATCATTGACCGCACCTATTATATTATTAACCAGGGAGAAGAGGTTAGCTCCCTGGCCAACAAAATGCTCCGGGATGAGGCCTTTAATCAGGTAAGCCAGATGATGAGCGGCATCATGAAAGAAAAAACCATGATTGTAGGGCTTTATATGCGAGGTCCGGTGGGCGCTCCAGCATCAAACCCAGCCATTGAAATTACCAGTTCCGCCTATGTCGCTCACAGCGCTGAAATATTATACCGCAATAAATTTGCTGATTTTGAAAAAGAGGTAGAAAAACTGGGCCACTTTTATACCAATATTCACAGCGAGGGCTTAAACCGGCCTGAAGATCTGCCCAGCGCCAGGGTTTTTATGGATCGTACCCATCGCATTACCTATAGTTTTAACTGCACTTATGCCGGCAACACCCTCTTGCTGAAAAAAGGAAATCATCGTTTTTCAGTGGATAAGGCCGTTTATGAAAACCGGGGCAGCCAACTCTCAGAGCATATGTTTATTACCGGTGTTAATGGCCCTGATAATCGGATTACCTGGGTGGCGGGCGCAGCGCCAAGCGGCTGCGGGAAAACCACTACAGCCATGGCCGGCAGTCATTTTGTAGGCGATGATCTGGCCCAGATGTGGATAGCTGAAGATGGCACAGTCCGTTCTATTAATCCTGAATGCGGAATTTTCGGTATTGTCGAAGATGTTAACCAGGAGGGTGACCCCGACCTTATGCGGTTGCTCCGCAAACCCGCAACTGAAGTCATCTGGTCCAATGTCCTGATTGATAAAGATGGTTTGCCTCACTGGACAGGGAACGGAGAAGAGCATCCATTAAAAGGCAATAATTTTCAGGGCGCCTGGGAAAAGGGGATGAAAGATAAAAACGGTAAGGAGGTTCCCATTTCTCATCCTAATGCCCGCTGCACCTTGGCTTCCACGGCACTGGCTAATTATTCTGAAAAAGCTGAAGACCCTGCCGGAGTTGAAACCAGGATTATTACCTATAGCGGTCGTGACAGCGACACCATGCCGCCGGTCTGGGTTGCTGAAAATTCTGATTACGGAGTGGTAATTGGGGCATGTATTGTATCAGCGGCCACTGCCGCAGAAGTTGGTACCAGTGGTGTAAAAAGAGCTCCATGGGCAAATGCGCCATTTATTCCAGGGGATTTGGCTGATTATATGGATGCTCAATTTAAATTTTTCGGCAGTGTTAAGATTCATGATGCTAAAAGGCCGATCATGGCCGGGCTTAACTACTTTCTTACCGATGAAGCCCGCGGCGGCAGTTCCAAAAAACTTTTAGGCGAAAAAAAAGATGTTAAGGTTTGGCTGGCCTGGCTGGAAAGAAAGGCTCATAATGAAGTACCTGTGATTAAAACGCCCATTGGTTTTTTGCCAAAATTTGATGATTTGCAGCAACTTTTTAAGTTGCTCATTAATAAAGATTATTCAAAAGAGCTGTATGAAAAACAGTTTTCATTATATATAGATAATATCCTTGCCCGAATTGAACTCCAACTGGAATCCTATAGCAAGGAAATCAATATTCCGCCCCGTTTATTTGAAGTACTAAATGAACAAAAAAAAGGCCTTTTATCCCTTAAAAAAGCCCATGGGCCAATTATAAAACCAGATCAGTTAGAAGCTTTTTCAACCTCTGCTGATTCCTAATAATTAGATTAATAAAAGGAGAAAAAACCAATGAAATCTAAATCCGTTATTTTGCCAAAGGATGAAATGCCGCGTCAGTGGTATAATATCTTAAGTGATATTAAAATGAATCCACCCCTTGGGCCGGATGGCAAGCCGGTTAATCCAGAAGCCCTGACTCCGGTATTTCCAATGCCTTTGATTGAACAGGAAGTCAGCAGTGAGCGCTGGATCGACATTCCGGAACCAGTGCTGGATGTTTATGATATCTGGCGGCCCAGCCCTTTAACAAGGGCTACCGGCCTGGAAAAAGCATTGAAAACCCCGGCTAAAATCTATATTAAAAATGAGGGCCTGAGTCCTCCAGGAAGCCATAAGCCAAATACTGCTGTTCCCCAGGCCTATTATAATAAAATTTCCGGTATTGAAAAAATAACTACTGAAACAGGGGCCGGGCAGTGGGGCAGCGCTCTTTCTTTTGCCTGTGCCCAGTTTGGTTTGTCCTGCAAGGTTTATATGGTTCGGATCAGCTTTGACCAAAAGCCATATCGTAAAACCATGATGGAAACCTGGGGCGGACAATGCATTTCCAGTCCCAGTCCGTATACCAAAACCGGTAAAGATGCTTTGGCCAAAGATCCCGATACTCCAGGGAGCCTTGCAATTTCAATCAGTGAAGCCATTGAGGATGCTATTGGTGATAAAACCGGCAAAAGCCGGTACTCCCTTGGCAGTGTGTTAAACCACGTAATGCTCCATCAATCTATTATTGGGCTTGAGGCTAAAAAACAGTTTGAAATAATTGGTGAATATCCTGACATCGTGATTGGCTGCGCCGGAGGGGGCAGTAATTTTGCGGGTTTGGCCTTTCCATTTGTCGCTGACAAAATTAACGGCAAGGAGATTGAAATCTATCCTGTAGAGCCAAAGGCTTGCCCGACCATGACAAGATCGCCCTTTGTTTATGATTATGGAGATATTGCAGGGTATACACCAATGTTACCCATGTACAGTCTGGGTCATAATTTTGTGCCGGCTCCAATCCATGCCGGTGGTCTGCGTTATCACGGCATGGCACCGACAGTTAGTCAGCTGATTAAAGAGGGGCTGATAACACCAAAATCAGTAAACCAGTTAGACGCCTATAAGGCCGGTGTTTTATGGGCCAGAACAGAAGGGTTTATTCCAGCTCCGGAAACCAACTCTGCCTTGGCCGCTGTGGTAGAAGAAGCCTTAAAAGCAAAAGAAGAAGGCCGTGAAAAAATAATTGTTGCCAGCTTCAGCGGGCATGGGCTGCTGGATCTTACAGCCTATGAAAAATATCTATCCGGCGAAATGGCGGAAAGTGTTGTAGAAGACGATGATATTATAAAATCATGTGAAGTGTTCAAAGATTATCCCAAACCAGAAATTTTAAAAAGCACATAGTATGGATCCAAATACTCTTGAAAGAAGATGCCCCAGACTGGGCGGGTCGGTTAATTTCAGCTATTGCCAAACCTGTGGTAACCGGAAAGGGCCTTGCTTTAAAATTTTCGATTGCTGGTGGGAAAGTTTTGATGTGGTGGAATATTTAAAAAAAAGATTATCCACGGAGGAATTTACCAAACTGGCAGAAGGTCGTCCCAGGCCTAAAATGACCAGCCTGCTGGAAATAATTGAACAGGCCCGTCAAAATATTGAAAGCAGTAAAAAATGATCTTTTGAGTGTATGGTAATAAAAAAGTCTTCAAGATTTTTCTTGAGGACTTTTTTTATTTTATTGCTGTTTTTATGTCATTAAACCTCTAATGTATCTGTTTAAATAACAGGGGAAATATTATGCCGACCGTCTTAGAGGGTATCAGGGTGATTGATTTAAGCCATGTTCTGGCAGGCCCGACAGCCAGTATGATGCTGGGCGATTTAGGGGCTGAAGTTATTCATGTGGAACCTTTTGAAGGAGATGATGCCAGAGAATTCGGCCCCTTTGTTGGTAAGCCGGGTAAAAACAGAAGCGGCTATTTTATCAGCTTGAATCGCAATAAAAAAAGCCTGGTGCTGGATTTAAAAAAGACGGCAGGAAAGGCTGTTTTATATGATTTAATAAAGGTGTCGGATATAATTATAGAAAATTTCAGACCGGACACCATGGAAAAACTGGGATTTGGCTGGAAGCAGGTTCATAAATTCAATCCCCGCATGATCTATGCATCGATCTCAGGGTTTGGGCATGATACCTTGCCGGAATATGCCGGGCGTCCAGCCTATGATATGGTGGCACAAGCATATAGCGGGTTTATGAGCATTACCGGCCCTCCGGAGGGTCCACCTTGCAGGGCGGGAACATCAATAGGCGATATCATTGCCGGACATCAGGCGGTAATCGGTATTTTAGCAGCTCTTCATTATCGTGAAAAAACCGGCCAGGGCCAGTTTTACGACGGCTCCATGGTGGATGGTCTGTTTAGCGTGCTGGAAAACGCTGTGGCCTGCTATACTATTGAAAACAAAATTCCCGGGCCTTTGGGCAGTGCTCATCCAGCCATAACACCGTTCCAGGCTTTTGCTACAAAAGATTCTGCTATTATTACCCCGATTGGAAATAATTTATTATGGGAAAAATTTTGTAGAGCAATTGGGCAAAAGGCTTTGGCCGATGATGCACGCTTTAAAAATAATGCATTAAGAAATTCCAATAAAGATCAGTTGATTCCGCTTTTGGCCAAGGCCCTTAAAAAAAAGACTACTGCCAGGTGGATAAAAATTTTCAGCAAGGCTAATCTGCCTTTTTCGCCGATTAATAATCTAAAGGATATATGTGAAGACCCCCATATTACCAAACGGCAAATGCTGGTAACCATTGATCAGCCTGGAGTCGGTAAAATGAAAATATCAGGTTCTCCGATCCGCCTTTCAAAAACACCGGCCAAAGTCTTTGCACCAGCCCCGCTTTTAGGGCAGCATTCTGAAGAAATTTTGAAAGATGTACTCTCCTATTCCCGAGAAAAAATCGAACAACTTAAAATAAAAAAAGTAACCCATACTTTGGAACCACATTTTGATTAGGAACGGAGATGGAATAAGAGACCTTACTTTGCCGGCATTGGGATATTTTTTCGCGAGTTCTCCAGGCAAATAGACATCGTCTAAGCCTCGTTCCAGATCCTCCCTGTGTAAACTGCGCACCTCATCAAGATGAGTCTTGAGGACATCTGCCAAGCGTTCCGGCAAGGACACGGCACGATCCTTTTTACCTTTGCCGTCTCTAACTACGATTTGCTGGTACTCAAATCAATATCCTGCACTCGCAGCCTCACGCAATCCATCAATCGCATACCGGTTCCATACAGCAATTGTTTTAATAGATCCCTATGGAGACGACGGACCTCAGTGAACCCTGAATTTTTTAAAAGTTCCCCAGGTTATCGATTGTTTCTTCCGCAGGCACCTGACGAGCAATCAAGGAATCAGCCGAAGCTGTCCAGTACTTCCAATCAACCTCGGAAAACCAGGAGACATTAAGCATGGCAAACAAATTCTGTATAGCATCAACCATTTGCCGGAATTGCCAGTCCTGAATTCTGCCTAATCTTCCTTGTTCCTTTAAGTATTCATTAACGTCTCTGGACTTATGGTCGGATAGCTGCTTGTTCGGAAAAGCCTTTATGTATTGTTCTGCCCGAATCAAATACCATCGGGTTATAAATTTCTTTACGCCTTCATCTGATATATATTTTATGTATTTGTCTCAGAATCTGTCTATCGCGTCTGTTGAGCTTGAATTGTTTGATTGCATGTGATACAATTTCGATGAATTTAATATGAGATTATATTTTTCTTGCAAAATAAATCACAATATACAGAAAGTCTAAATTAGTCAACAGACAGAATCTGTCTATCGTTATATTATCTTATTCTGCCTAATTAACTGTTCGGCAGGAGATAAAAATGGATATAATTATTACGGACCTTACGAGGTTTGCAAAACAGGATATAGTTTGTATAGCAGGTATAAATCCCGCCACTAATGAATGTGTCAGGCCACTTCCATACCTGCCTACAAATGAATGCCGCAGATTGAATATTTTTCCTGGAGCTATTCTGCATGGCAATTTCACGACACCACCTATTACGGCACCACATACAGAAGACAGAAATTATCAGGGAAAAGTATCTTTTAAAGGAACATGCACAGCTGAAAGCTTTATATCAATTCTCAAAGCGACAGAAAGCCCAAATGCGGAAGAGGGCTTTTCAGTTAGTTTCCCCACCGGACAAAAACACATACCCATCAACACTACTCCAAACAAATCTATCATTACTCTTTCTGTCAATCCATGGGATTTAAGTATTGTCCCCGACTCTTTTAATCCAGGTAAGATTAAAGTAATATTTTCTGATAAATCTGGACATGAATTCAGGTATCTATCAATTACCGATTTAGGTTTTCACAACTATGCGAAAAAAAATTCTAATGGAGATAACTTTTCAATACTTAACGATTTTATCCGTTCCCAAAAAGAGGTTTACGTTAGGCTTGGCCTTAGCCGTGAGTTTACATCGCCTGACGGCAGAACAAGATATTGGTTGCAAGTAAATGGTATTTATACATTCCCTGAATATTTTTCTGAAATCCGATGCTATGCATAAGGGTGCTTGAGTTATGGTTAATCAATTATTCACAATAGGTTATTCCCCCCATATTCTTGAATCCTTCCTCCGTGTTTTAAAAAAGCATAAAATAACCGCTGTAGCAGATGTCCGATCTTCACCTTACAGTCGGTTTAAACCAGAGTTTAATAAAGAAACGCTCCAAGACTTCTTGAAAACAAATAATATAGCCTATGTGTTTTTAGGAGACTACTGTGGTGCAAGAGTCGAAGACCCATCTTGTTATGTAAAGGGGAAAGTTGACTATAAGCTTGTCGCTGAAAACCAAAAATTCAAAGAGGGCCTCAAACGAATAAAAAACGGAATGAAAAATTTCCGTATAGCCCTCATGTGTGCTGAGAAAGACCCAATTACTTGCCATAGAACTATACTAATTTGTCACAATTTGATTTCTCCTGAAATTAAAATTAAACACATCTTAAGTAATGGTAAAATTGAGGAGCATAAAGATAGTGAGCATAGATTAATGAAAATTCTTAAGTTAAATCATCCTGATCTTTTTCGTAGTGAACAACAAAGGCTTGATGACGCGTATTTACGGCAAGGTGAGAAGATAGCCTATGAAATAGCTGAACCAACAAATAAACATTGGGGCCAATAAAAATGCCAAAAAAGAAACTTTTTACAATTGGGTTCACTAAGAAAAATGCACAGACATTTTTTTCAAAATTACGAAATATAGGTGTGACTAAACTCATTGATATTCGACTAAATAATGTCTCACAGCTTGCTGGTTTCGCAAAACGTGATGATTTAATATTTTTTCTAAATGAGCTTTGCAATTGTGACTATAGGTACATGCCAAATTTTGCACCAACAAAAGAGATATTGGATGCATACAAGAAAAAGCAAATTGGCTGGGATGAGTATGTAAAGCGTTTCAGTAAACTAATAAAAGAACGTAAAATTGAGAACAAAATAACAGCTGCAGAGTTGAATAATGCTTGCTTGTTATGCAGTGAGCCTACTCCTGAACATTGTCATCGCCGCTTGGTAGCAGAATATCTAAGGGACAAATTCGGCGACATTGAAATAAGGCATTTATAGAAAATGCCGAACCAGGCGCTTCACTTGACCCGCAACTCGTCGACGTATTTTGTTGCGAATTCAAGCTTATCGGCTTCGAGGAAGTTAAGCGACAGATTCACGGCGGGCAAGTGAGCTTGATCGTTCGCATAATTGAAAAATACACACAAGTTGTTATAATATTATGAAAGGTAATAGAGATAAGGGAAAAATAATGCCGGAAATAAGCAGATTTTTTGGAATAATAATCGCTATTTATTAT
>JASFBJ010000024.1 GCA_030149585.1 Desulfobacterales bacterium
TGGCCTGAAGCTGTGATGCATAGTTGGGGAAGTTAATTCGTCCTCGTTCCTAAAGTCTGCGATTACAGTACACCGACCATTATAGATATGGATATGGAGATTTTTTATGATAGACAAACAAAATAAAATAATAAAACCGTTTATCCTTAATCCTGGTGATGAAATCGGCGTGGTTGCTCCTGCCAGTCCTTTTGATTTTAAAAAGTTTAATCAGGGTGTCTCTGTTCTGGAAAATCTGGGATATAAGGTTGTTATCCTGCCGGGTCTGTTTAAAACGAGCGGGTATTTAGCCGGCTCTGATCAGCATCGGGCGGATATTATTCATAAGATGTTTGCAGCGTCCAATATAAAGGCAGTTTTTTGCGCCAGAGGTGGCTTTGGGTCCTTAAGAATATTACCCTTGCTGGATTTTGATTTAATAAAAAAGAATCCCAAAATTTTTTTGGGCTTTAGCGATATAACCGCATTATTATCAGTTTTAAAAGAAAAATGCTCTATGGTGGTTTTTCATGGCCCAAATATTACAACTCTTGGTAATTCAGGAGAGCAATTTGCGAAAACTTTATTAAATGCCATGACCGAGAATAAACCCGTTGAAATTCAGGAGCCAGGGGCGATTATTTTAAAGCCAGGAATTGCCTTTGGCAGGGTAATAGGTGGTAATTTAAGTACAATCTGCCATCTTTTGGGCACCCCTTTTGCACCTGCCTTTAAAAACTCTATTTTGCTGCTGGAAGATAGAGGTGAAGCCCTTTACCGCATAGATAGGATGTTGACCCAACTTAAACTGGCTGGTTGTTTTAAGGAACTGGCTGGCCTCATTTTGGGGGATTTTGCCCAATGCAATGATAAACAACTGATTTATCAGTTGGTTAAATCGGTTTTTAAAGAGATTGAACTCCCGATTCTGGCAGGTTTGCCCATAGGTCATATCCAGCAGAATATAACGATTCCTCTGGGCATTGAGGCAATGCTTGATACTGAGCGAAAGGGAATATTTTTTCAGGAAGCCGCAATTTGCAGTGAAATTATTCAGACTGAAATCAAATAGATAAAAAATGAATCATATTGATCAATTAATGCAAGACGGCCTGGCAGGCGGAGTTTATCCTGGAGCGGTGCTGCTGGTTTCACGGCAGGGCTCGATTTTATTTCATGCTGCCTATGGCAGGGCTGATATTTTTACCCGCCGGAAGATGACTTGCCATACTGTTTTTGATCTGGCCTCTCTAACCAAACCTTTGGCCACAGCACTTGGCATCATGAAGCTTATAGAGCAAAAAAAAATATCTCTGGATAAGAAAATCGGTGAGTTTTTGCCCTGGTGTGCAAATTCAGATAAGTCTTTTATTAGCATTAGGCAGCTTTTATGTCATTGCTCAGGCCTTCCGGCTTATCGGCCTTTTTATAAAATATTGCGGAAAATTGAACCGGCAAAAAGGCAAAGGGCTTTTGAAAAGCTGATTCAGCAAGAACCATTAACTTCATCTATCGGCAAAATGACTGTTTATAGTGATCCTGGATTTATGCTGCTGGGTCAGGTTATTGAATCTATTTCCCAAATTCCTTTGGATCAATTTGTCGACCAGCATATTTATAAACCATTAGGGCTTGGAAATATGTTTTTCCCGGGCCGCTCAGTTAAAGTATCTGGTGACAGCTTTGCGGCTACTGAATTTTGTATGTGGAGAAAAACTCTTTTAAATGGCGTGGTTCATGATGATAATGCTTATGTAATGGGGGGGGTGGCAGGTCATGCTGGACTTTTTGCAACAGCTAAGGATCTGCACTGCCTGCTTTGGGAGATGCTGGATATTTATCATGGCTCTTTGAGCAGGGGAGTTTTTCATAAGGATTTACTGAGAATTTTTTGGCGGCCTTGTCATGATTCCGACAAAACTCTTGGGTTTGATACACCGGCTGCGAAAAATTCCAGTGCCGGCAACCTTTTTTCAAGACATAGTATCGGACATTTGGGATTTACGGGAACCTCATTCTGGGTTGACCTTGACCAGGATCTGATTGTTGTTTTTTTAACCAATAGGGTTCATCCTCTCCGTCATAATAATCAGCTTAAATTTTTCAGACCCAAATTGCATAATTTGGTCTGGGACAGAGTTCTATCGCGAAATTTGCCCTAAAAAAATATGTTCATTAATCAATTCAATAATATGGAAGAATAATTTTGCTTGAAATCCTGTTGATATTTTGATAGCGCTTAATTTTTAATTATAGTTATAGATTATTAATGCTGCCACTATTTTTTTTTGTAAATTACCTAAAATATTCGCGGTTGAAGTGCGAAAATGAGGCTTTATGAACTTTTTTATGGATTCAATCCTGGGAATTTTTTCAAGTGATCTGGCTATTGATCTTGGCACTGCCAATACTCTGGTCTATGTAAAAGGCAAGGGCATTGTTTTAAGCGAGCCATCGGTAGTAGCTGTAAGAACGGATAATCGCACCAAAAATCGCATTCTGGCAGTTGGTCTTGAGGCAAAAAATATGCTTGGCCGGACACCTGGTAATATTGTGGCTATTCGTCCCATGCGCGACGGAGTTATTGCGGATTTTGAGGTAACCGAGGCAATGTTGAGGCATTTTATCCATAAAGTCCATAACCGGCGCACTTTTGTGAGGCCAAGAATTATTATTGCGGTTCCTTCAGGTATCACCCAGGTGGAAAAGCGTGCTGTTCGCGAATCCGCTGAATCCGCTGGAGCCAGGGAAGTTTTTTTAATTGAAGAACCAATGGCTGCGGCAATTGGCGCTGATCTTCCTATCACCGAGCCCACTTGTAATATGGTCATAGATATTGGAGGTGGAACCACTGAAGTTGCGGTTATTTCATTAGCCGGAATTGTGTACAGTCGATCTTTAAGGGTGGCCGGCGATAAAATGGATGAAGCCATTATCCAGTATATTAAAAGAAAGTATAACCTTCTTATTGGTGAGAGGACTGCTGAAATTATCAAAACCACCATTGGGAATGCCTATCCCAGTCAGGATGTGCTTGAAACTATTGAAGTCAAAGGCAGGGATCTTGTGTCTGGTATCCCGAAAATTTTAGCCATTGATTCAGAAGAGATCAGGGTGGCAATTTCAGAGCAGATTGATTCGATTGTCGAGATCGCGAAAATTGCTTTAGAGCAAACACCGCCGGAACTGGCAGCTGATATTGTTGATAATGGAATTGTTTTAACAGGTGGAGGAGCTTTACTGAAAAATCTTGATAAACTTTTACGCAAAGAGACTGGTTTGCCTATAACCATAACTGAAGATCCTCTTTCCACAGTAGCTCTTGGCTCTGGGATGGCGCTGGATAATATTGAAATTCTAAAGCAAGTGGTAATTATCTAAGGTAATGATACCGAAAAAAATGCTGCTGATAGTTGGCGTTATAATTATATTTTTCGCTAATATTATTATTTTGGCGATCAACAGTCAGCGCACTTCCCCTTCTTATGGGCCAAGCTGGCTCGCATTGACCTGCATAGCCCCTTTTCAGCGCACCCTTACCGGTTCAACCCGGTTTATGCAGGATATCTGGAACAACTATTTCAATCTGGTCTCAACGGCCATTGAGAACGACAGATTGGAAAAAAAATTAAGCCGCGCAAACGAGATAAATAATTTTTGCAATGAAACCCGTCTTTCCAATCTTCGCTTACGCGATCTGCTTGAGCTTAAAAAAGAGACCCCTTATCATTTTCTGGCAGCAGAGGTTATAAGCCGGGACCCCTCTATCTGGTTTAAAACCGTTATTATTGACAAGGGGCTGGCTGATGGTATTCAAAAAGGATTTCCTGTGATTATTCCAGACGGCATTATAGGACAGATTATAGATGTCAGTGCTCATTATGCCAAAGTGTTACTTATCGTTGACAGAAACAGTTCTGTGGATGCACTGGTACAGAAAACAAGAGCCCGCGGAATTATAAAAGGGGGTCAGGCCGGGCGTTGTTTGTTTAAATATGTTTTACGCAAACATGATATCAGCATCGGGGATATTGTAATTTCCTCTGGTTTGGACGGGGTTTTTCCTAAAGGCCTTCGGATTGGCAGTGTTTCAGAAATTATCAAGCTCAATTCCGGTATCTTTCAAACCGTAGCTATTACACCCTATGTTGATTTTGAAAGGCTGGAAGAGGTTTTTGTAGTGGCTTCTTTACCACATCCAGGGGTTGATGCTTTGCAATGATTTATTGTTTTCACATACTGGTTTGTCTTTGTCTGATCCTTTTCCAGACTACGCTGATGCCGCATTTTTCGATATTTAATCATTTTTATGATCTTTTAATTCCTTTTATTGTTTATCTTGGCATTCACCGCAGCGCGCGTGAGGGAGTAATTTTTGTTTTACTCCTTGGTATGATAATGGATGGTTTGTCAGGAGGATTGGCTGGAATATATCTGTCGGTGTATTTCTGGTTGTGGATCAGTGCTCTTCAGATGACCCAGTTTTTCAGGGTTGATAATTTTCTTTTTCTGACTTTTTTGACTGCTGCCGGCATAATTCTGGAAAATTTAATTATGCTGGGAAGCGAGGCACTCTTTAAATCGGAAAGCCTCTCAGCCTCAATAACTTTAAATGATGTAATGTGCCAAATTTTATGGGTGGCTTTTACAGGTCCTTTGATTTTATTTTTTCTAAGTTATTCCCAAAAAAGAATTGGTCTCTGGCGTGATAATTTATTTAGTGACTAAAACAGGCAAGCTTTGAGCAATTATTTAAAAACCGTAGATGGTGACTGGTTTGACAGGCGTCTGGCAGGTGCCATGTTCTGGATTTTGGCCGCCTTTATTCTTTTGACAGGCCGCTTATTTTATCTGCAGATGATTGAAGGAAAGGAGCTTAGAAGACTTTCACAATATAACTGTATCAGGATTCAAAGTGTGGCCTCATCCAGAGGGCTGATTTTTGATCGCAATGGACAACTGCTGGTAGATAACCGGCCATCCTTTGATTTAAATATCATTCTTAAAGATGCCAAACCAGTTGACCAAACCCTTGCAAAACTTGCTGGCTACACAGGTTTCCCTCTTGCTGAATTTAAAAAAAATATAAAAAATATTAAAAGGGCGCCAGGTTATAAAGCCACATTATTAAAATCGGATATAGGCCGGAATATGCTGGCGATTGTGGAAGCTCATAAATATGATCTTCCAGGGGTGGATGTCAGTGTTGTTCCTCTCCGAAATTACATCCATCCTCAAAATGCTTCACATCTTTTGGGCTATCTGGGACAGATCAATCCTGATGAGCTTAAACGCTATGCCCATGCCGGTTATAAAAGCGGTGATTATCTTGGAAAGTTCGGAGTGGAAAAAACTTATGAAAATTTTTTGCGTGGTAAGCGTGGGGGGCGACAGGTTGAGGTTAATGCCACGGGTCAGGTTATTCGTGTTCTTGAAACCGTGGAACCCCAGGCAGGCAGTAATCTTTATCTGACCATTGATCAGAATCTGCAGGAACTGGCGGAAGATTTATTAAAAGATAAAGCCGGCGCAGTTGTGGCTATGGATCCTGGTACCGGTGAAGTATTAGTTATGGCTTCCAGTCCGAGTTTTGATCAAAATGAATTCGTTAGCGGGCTCTCTCATGAAAAGTGGAATTCTTTGATTTCAAACCCTCTTCGTCCCATGGCAAATAAAGCTATTCAGGCTGAATACCCTCCAGCATCCACTTATAAAATCGTTACTGCCATGGCTGGTCTGATGGAAGGGGTTATTGATGAAAATACAACCTTTTATTGCCCCGGCTTTTTTAAATTTGGAGATCGGATTTTCAGGTGCTGGAAAAAGGCCGGCCACGGTAAAATGAATGTGGTTCAGGCTTTAACCGAATCTTGTGATGTCTTTTTTTATCATGTTGGAGAAGAACTGGGAGTTGATAAACTCGCTAAATATGCAAAGGCTTGCGGCTTAGGAAGTCCGACCGGAATAGATTTGGCCAATGAATCAAAGGGGTTGATACCGACCAAGGCCTGGAAAAAAAGCAGGGTTGGTGAAAAATGGTATAAAGGTGAGACCTTATCTATTGCCATTGGCCAGGGTTATAATTTGACAACGCCCCTCCAGATGCTGGCTTTAACTGCGGCTGTCGGGAATATGGGTATTCGTTATAAGCCGATTATCATACAAAAGGCTGTGTCGGCTGAAGGGGAAATAATATTCCAGCAAAAGCCGGTTCAGCTTGGAAAACTTCCGGTAAGCCGGGAAATATTGGAAATTATCAGGCAGGGCCTATGGGCGGTAGTTAACAGTAAAAAAGGGACTGCCAGGCGATCCCGGATTGTGGGTATTGATATGAGCGGTAAAACAGGGACTGCTCAGGTAGTGCGCCGTGGTAAAAACGGTTCAGATGATGATGAGATAGCAGAGCATCATAAAGATCATGCCTGGTTTGTAGCTTATGCTCCTTCTGAGAATCCGAAAATCGCTGTGACTGTAATTGTGGAGCATGGTGAACACGGCTCCAGTACAGCCGCACCAATTGCCAAACGATTGATCGAAACTTTTCTGTCAAAAGGAACTGAATCTGATGTTTGATAGACGTTTGGCCCAATGTTTTGATTGGGGATTATTAGGGCTTACATTTGCAATCAGCGCTATAGGGCTTGTGGCATTATACAGTGCGGTAAATGCGGGAACTTTGACCCCTCAAAAAATACTATTCAGCAAGCAGCTGATCTGGTTCGGAATTGGGCTGGTTGTTATGGTTTTTACCTTTTTGCTTAGTTATAAATCATTTGAACGCTGGGCTCATGTTTTTTATGCCGGCGGAATTGCCATGCTGTTTGCTGTGTCTTTTTATGGCAAAATTATAGGAGGCTCAAAACGGTGGCTGGTTTTTGGCCCGCTTTCCATTCAACCTTCGGAGATAATTAAAATTGCGGTTGTTATTATTTTAGCGCGTTATTATTCGAAGATAGTCAATCCCCAGGGACTTTCTTTTCGTGATCTGCTGGTGCCTTTTATTATTACCATGATACCCTTTGTTTTAATTGTTAAACAGCCGGATTTAGGCACGGCTATGGTGGTGGTATTGATTTCAGCTTCCATAACCATTTTTGTTAAAATAGAAAGGCGGACTTTTTCCTATATAATGCTGGTTTGCACTTTGGGTATACCTCTGGTATGGTTTATCTTAAAGGGCTATCAAAAGCAGCGTATTCTGACTTTTTTAAATCCTGAACGAGATCCTCTGGGAGCCGGATATCATATTATTCAGTCCAAAATCGCTGTAGGATCTGGAATGCTTCAGGGGAAAGGCTTTCTAAAGGGCACCCAAAACGCACTCTCCTTTCTTCCTGAACAGCATACTGATTTTATTTTTTCAGTGTTATCAGAGGAATGGGGGCTTATGGGCTCGCTGACGACTTTATTAATATTTATCATGATAATTGCCTGGGGCTTTAATATTGCGCGCTGTTGCAGGGACCCTTTTGGCACCCTTTTGGCAATTGGCATTACATTCATGATTGCATGGCAGGTTTTTATCAATATCGGGATGGTTATGGGGCTCATGCCGGTTGTCGGGGTACCCCTGCCCTTTATCAGTTATGGTGGATCATCGGTAATCAGTATGATGATCTGCATTGGGATTTTATTGAATATATCCATGCGCCGTTTTGAATAGAAACCCTCAAGAAAAGGGTTTTTCATTCAGGGCATGGTGATTATTGAGAGGTTATATATAGACAATCCATAGCTATTTATTTTTATGTTCACCGGAAGGAGGATATATGAAAAAAGAAAAAAAAACAGCAACTATTTCAACCTTGCTGGGTGTTGATACAAAGATCGAGGGTATAATCGAGTTTGAAAAAACCATTAGACTGGATGGTAAGGTCAACGGCAAAATTATAAGCAAGAGCGGTACGGTAATTATTGGAGAGAAAGCGGTTATTGACGCTGAGATGATAGTGGATGTGGCTATTATAAAGGGCCATGTAAATGGCAGTATTGATGCTAAAAGTAAAATAGAAGTTTATCCCCCGGGTAAAATTATCGGAGATATCAAGGCCCCTTTAATATCAATTGATTCAGGAGTTGTTTTTGATGGTCGATGCCAAATGGCAGAGCCTTCTAAAATATCAGATAAAAACAGTAAATCCTTACAGACAAAGAAAGAATCTGTAAACGAAGTTCCTGCGGAAAAAAAAAATTAAAAACCTTTTGACATTTTGACTGATATAATGCTATGGTATCTTTTGGTTTTGACCTACCTTATAATTATTGCATTAACAAAAGTTTATTTCTTTTTTTTAATATTTTATGGAGGCTCTTAGATGGTTAATGTTGACGGGTCCTTGATTATCCAGATTATAAACTTTCTGGTTTTAATGGTTGTTTTGAATATGGTTTTATACAAACCAATTCGCGGGATATTACAACAGCGCAAAGAGAAAATGGCAGGTCTTGAAAACAGGATTAGCAGTTGTAATCAGGAGGCTGAAGAGCACGACCGCGCATTTTATGAAGGCATTAAAAATGCGCGGGCAAAAGGCGCTCTGGAAAAAGAGGTTTTTTTGCAGGCAGCCGCAAAAGAGGAAAAAGAGATTATCAGCAAGATTAACAAACAGGCACAGGCTGAACTTGCTGATGTCAAGGTCAAAGTCTCCCTGGAAGCTGAGAAGGTAAGTAAGCTTCTACAAAAAAAGATTAATTCATTTGCCGATGATATTGGTCAAAAAATTCTTGGGAGGACGATTTAATGCAAATTTCAGTTGTGCAAAAGCAGTTCAGAAATAAATTTTTTCTAAGTATTTTTCTTGCTGCGCTGCTTCTTATTTTTTCCTTAAATGGCGCAGTGGCTTCTTCAGATGGCGAACATGCCTCTAAAGGGTGGCTTCCAACTGATACTTACCGTGTGATGAATTTTGCAGTGCTGGCTCTGGCTTTATTTTTTGTTTTGCGAAAACCGGTGTCTCAGGCTTTAAGTTCTCGAAGCGATGGTATTAAGAAGCAGTTGGCTGATCTTGAAACCAGGAAGGAGGATGTTGAAAAAAAACTGGCGGAATATAATGAAAAATTATCTAAACTTGATAGTCAGGCCGAAGAAATAGTTGCTCAATATATTCAGCAGGGTCATGATGCCAAAGATAAGATATTAAAAGAAGCGGGTCAGGCAGCTGATAAACTGGAAGAACAGGCCAGGAAAAATATTGAATATGAGTTTAAACAGGCTAAATTGAAATTGCAGAAAGAAATTTTGGAAAAATCTCTGCTCAAGGCTGAAGAGATGATCAGGGAAAAAATAAATGATCAGGACCAGGGAAAACTTATAGATGAATATTTAGATAAGGTGGTGGCCTAGTGAAAAATTTGGCGATAGCGCGGTGTTATGCCAAGGCACTGCTGTTAATTGGGAAAGAGGATGGTAATACCGAGATCTATCGGAAAGAATTAGATGAGTTTGCAGATCTGGTTGCCAGAGAAGACGAACTCCGCACTGTTATTTCAAACCCGATTTATCATTATGACGGCAGAAAAACAGTCTTGGAGAAAGTGATCAGCAAGCTGGAAATATCACGGGTGATGGAGTCCTTTCTTCTTCTACTCTTTGCTAAGGGCAGGATTGGCTTTTTAGACAGTATAGCTGACTTTTATCAAAAATTAGCGGATGAACTTAAAGGGGTTGCGCGTGCCAGTCTTGTTTCAGCCAGTGATCTTTCATCTGAAACAATAGATAAAATACGTCAAGCCTTGGCAAAAAAAACAGGAAAAGAAATCATTTTGACAGTTGACCAAGATAAAGCGCTTATCGGAGGAATTGTGACCCGGATTGGCGATCTTGTTCTGGATGGCAGTGTCAAAACACAATTACTCAATATGAGAGAATCTTTAAAAAGGGGTGAGAGTGTATAATGGAATTAAGAGCTGAAGAAATAAGTCAGATCGTCAAAGATCAGATTACTGATTATGACAAAAAGGTCGAGCTTAGCGAAACAGGTGTTGTCTTGTCGGTTGGTGACGGAATTGCCAGAATTTATGGACTGGAAAAGGTCATGGCCCTTGAACTAGTCGAATTTTCAGGTGGAGTTTTAGGCCTTGTTTTAAACCTGGAAGAGGATAATGTGGGTGTCGCCATTATGGGCGAAGATACTAATATTAAAGAAGGCGATATGGTCAAAAGAACCGGCCAGATTGCTGAAGTCCCGGTTGGAGAGGCTGTGCTTGGCAGAGTTGTCTCGGCTGTCGGCGAGCCCCTGGATGGTAAAGGGCCTATTGACTCCAAACATCGCAGCAGGGTTGAAGTTGTGGCTCCTGGTGTTATTGACAGACAAAGTGTGCATGAACCCTTGTATACTGGATTAAAAGCAATTGATTCAATGACTCCTGTCGGCAAGGGGCAACGAGAGCTAATTATTGGGGATCGCCAGATCGGCAAAACAGCTATTGGTGTTGACGCAATAATTAACCAAAAGGGCAATAATGTATTTTGTGTTTATGTGGCCTGTGGTCAGAAAAAGTCCACTGTGGCTCAGGTTGTTTCAGTTCTGGAAAAACACGGTGCCATGGAATACACAACAGTCGTAGCTGCCTGTGCTAGTGACCCGGCAACTTTGCAGTATGTTTCACCCTATACTGGTTGTGCAATGGCGGAGTATTTCCGCGATAAAGGGATGCACTCTCTGATTATTTATGACGACCTTTCCAAACAGGCTGCTTCCTACAGGCAGGTTTCCCTCTTGCTGCGGCGTCCGCCAGGCCGTGAAGCCTTTCCTGGAGATATTTTTTATAATCACTCTCGACTGCTTGAAAGATCAGCCAAACTCAATGATGAACTTGGTGCTGGTTCACTAACAGCTTTACCGATCATTGAAACACAGGCTGGAGATGTTTCAGCTTATATTCCAACCAATGTTATTTCAATTACAGATGGTCAGATTTATCTTGAACCAAGTCTATTTTTTGCAGGTGTTCGGCCTGCTATCAATGTAGGTCTTTCTGTTTCACGAGTTGGCGGGGCTGCGCAGGTTAAAGCCATGAAACAGGTGGCAGGAACTTTGCGTTTGGACATGGCTCAATTTAGAGAACTGGAAGCATTCGCAGCTTTTGGCTCTGATCTTGATGCTACGACGCAGGCACAGTTGACCAGAGGGGCACGGCTTGTTGCAATTCTTAAACAGCCTCAATATCAGCCTCTCTCTATTGATAAACAGGTAAGTATTTTATACGCAGGAACAAAAGGCTTTTTGGATAAATATCCGGTTGATGTGCTGGCCAAATATGAAGCAGGACTGTATCCATTTATTGAGGATCGTTATCCTCAACTTTTTGCGGGTCTTGTTGAGAAGAATGAAATTACGGATGAACTCGATAAGCTGATGCAGGAAGTCTTAACAGCCTATGATGAGGAATTCAAAGATACAATTAAATAAGATTAAAAAGGGTGGGTTCGGCAAGCTGAGTAATTTATAATTAAATATCAGCTTGCCACCACCAACTAGTCAAAAACGCCAGATAATAACAAAAGATAAGGGCTATGGTCGTATGGCAACATTAAAAGAAGTCCAAACGCAGATAGGCGCTGTTAAAAAGACGAAACAGATTACTAAAGCCATGGGTATGGTGGCAACCTCCAGATTGCGGGGTGCCCAAACAGCCATGCATGGTTTTCGCTCATATGCTGAAAAATTTTCAGAGGTTTTGGGAAGCCTTTCGGAAAAAGCCGGTAATGACGCAAGTCCGCTCCTGGTTCCGCGTGAGGAGGTTAAAAAAATAAATATTGTTCTATGTACCTCCGACAGGGGACTCTGTGGTGGATTTAATGTAAATCTGACAGGCAAAGCCGGCAGTTTTGTTAAGGATTCTGCTATCGGCGCAGAAGTAGAAATATCATTTACAAATTTTGGTAAAAAAGGGAAAGACTGGTGCAAAAATAATAATTTCAGTATAGTTGATGAACATATTGGAGTTGTTGGCACCAAATTTGGTTTTAATATCGCTTCAACAGCCGGCCGGAAGCTGGTGGATGGTTATTTATCAGGAGACTATGATGAGGTTTATATAATTTATTCTAAATTTATATCCATGGCAAAGCAAATATCAACGCTCAAACAGGTACTTCCTATTCCGGCAATTGAAAAATCCATTGAAGATATAGAAGAGGACGCTCCATATGTGGCAGAGCATATCTGCGAACCATCTCCTGATGAGATTTTAGGGGATCTTCTTCCCAGAAGTATTTATGTTCAATTATATAGCGCATTGCTTGAAACATCCACCAGTGAGCACGCTGCTCGAATGGCTGCCATGGATAACGCGACAAATGCGTGTAATGATATGATAGACAGATTAACCTTGGCATATAACAAAGCTCGTCAGGCATCCATTACTGCTGATTTAATGGATATTGTGGGCGGCGCTGAGGCTCTAAAAGGGTAAAAAAATACTATGTGTATAGGAGGTTTATAAATGGGAGATAACATCGGCAAAATTACCCAGGTAATGGGGCCTGTGGTTGACGTTGAATTTCAGCAGGGAAAGCTACCGAATATTCTTTCCGGACTTTTGGTCACTAATCCGGCAATTGATGATGAACCTGACAACCTTGTTATAGAAGTTGCTCAGCATCTTGGTGATAATGTAGTGCGTACTATTGCTATGAATGTTACTGACGGTCTTGTTCGTGGTATGGAGGTTAAAGACACAGGTAGTCCGATTATGATGCCGGTCGGGCAGGCTGCGCTTGGTCGAGTTCTAAATGTTGTAGGAAAACCAGTTGATGGTTTGGGACCGATTAGCCAGGAAAAAATGATGCCGATCCATAGACTTGCTCCTAAATTTACCGAACAGGATACCAATGTTAGAGTTCTGGAAACAGGCGTCAAGGTTATCGACCTGCTGGTTCCATTTCCACGTGGTGGGAAAATGGGACTTTTTGGCGGCGCTGGAGTTGGAAAAACTGTTATTATGATGGAGATGGTAAATAATATTGCCATGGAGCATGGAGGTATTTCAGTTTTTGCAGGTGTTGGTGAAAGAACTCGTGAGGGAAATGACCTTTATCATGAGATGAAAGAATCCGGTGTATTGCCGAAAGCTGCGCTTGTTTACGGTCAGATGACGGAACCTCCCGGAGCTCGCGCAAGAGTCGCGTTGTCGGCTCTAACTGTTGCTGAATATTTTCGCGATGAAGAGGGGCAGGACGTTCTTATTTTTATTGATAATATTTTTCGATTTACTCAGGCAGGTTCTGAAGTATCCGCCCTTCTTGGGCGTATGCCTTCTGCTGTTGGATACCAGCCGACACTGGCAGTCGATCTTGGTGGTTTGCAAGAGAGGATTACATCTACGGATAAAGGCTCGATTACAGCTGTCCAATGCGTATATGTGCCTGCTGACGATTTAACAGACCCTGCTCCTGCAACGACTTTTGCTCATCTTGACGGAACCGTTGTTTTGTCCAGGCAGATTGCTGAGCTTGGGATTTATCCATCTGTGGATCCTCTTGATTCCACCTCTCGAATTCTTGATGCCTCTTATATTGGAGAAGAACATTATCAGGTTGCCAGAAATGTACAGACTATTCTGCAAAAATATAAAGAGCTTCAGGATATTATTGCGATTTTAGGAATTGATGAACTTTCTGATGAAGATAAGGCGACTGTTAATCGCGCTCGCCGGCTTCAAAGATTTCTTTCTCAGCCATTTCATGTGGCAGAGGTTTTTACTGGAAAACCCGGCAAATATGTGAAAATCGAAGATACGGTTAAAGGTTTTAAAGAAATCTGTGAAGGGGTTCATGATCATATTCCTGAGCGCTTTTTTTATATGGTTGGTGGTATTGAAGAAGTAGTTGCGGGAGCTAAAGAGCAGGAATAATAATAGATAGGGGAAAAAATGGCAGAGAATATCTATCTGGAGGTTGTCACTCCGGAAAAGGAAGTTATCAGCGAAAAAGCACAAATTGTTATGGCTCCTGGATCCCTCGGCGAATTTGGCATTTTATCTGGGCATACTCCTTTTTTAACGACCCTTAAAACAGGTATGATCAAATATACTGATGAAAAGGGGCTGGAGCGTTTTGTTTTCGTTAGTGGAGGCTTTGCCGAAGCCTTACCTGATAAGGTTACTGTTTTGGCAGAGTCTGCTGAGAGAAGAAAAAATATTGATCTTGATAGAGCTCAGAAAGCTTTAGAACGTGCTGAAAAAAGATTAGATGATAATAAAAAAAAGGATGTTGATTTTGTTAGAGCGCAGGCTGCTTTGGAAAGAGCGATTCGACGTATTGATATCGCAAAAACCAGATAACCGTCAAACCGGATCAAACGCAAATTCAACCCTCTGAAGTATTTAGATATAGATCGATAAAAAGGATAAATCGAATTAGATTTATCCTTTTTTTTTGCTTGCAATCGTCAAACAAAATTATTAAAGTTTTCCTGCGCAAGATTGGGAAAAAAGAATAACGCTCATTAAATTTGGATAAATTTATCCATTTTTACATTAGTTAAATTTTATGTAAAGGTTTGGAGACTTTAAAAAATGAATAAGGTCGCAATTATTGTTTTGGCAGCCGGGCTTGGCACCAGAATGAAATCAAAAAAAGCTAAAGTATTACATCAGCTTGGCGGGCAGCATATGATATTATATGTTATTGAAGCTGCATCAAAAGTGGCAGGCGAAAATGTTATAGTGGTTGTAGGCCATCAGGCCGATAAAGTAAAAAATGTTATCTCGGCAAAATATAATGTAAAATATGCGATGCAGACCAGGCAGCTTGGAACCGGACATGCTGTTTTATGCGCAATGGATTCAATTCCTGAGACAGCTGATGACGTTATTATTTTATGTGGTGATGTACCACTTTTAAGCGCTAAAACTATAAATCAGTTATTTGAAAATCATCTTGAAACCAAACGAGATATATCAGTTTTGACGGTTGAACTTGATGAACCTTCAGGATATGGCAGAATTATTCTTGAAAATGATCAAAAAATTACTGCAATTATTGAAGAAAGCGATGCCGATGATAAGCAAAAAGAAATTAGGTTAATAAATAGTGGGATATATTGTGTAAAGAAGAAGTATCTGCAAAATGTAATAACAAAAATTAAAACTGATAATGCTCAGCAGGAGTTTTATCTAACTGATATTATCAGCATAGGGCATGAGGAAAACAGATCTATTGGATCTGTAATTGGAAAGGAAAGTCAGGCGGTCATTGGAATTAACACCCTTGATGATTTGAAACACGCAGAAAATATTCTTAAAAATAGGGGAATTGTGAAAGCTTCCATTCTATCAAACTAAATTGAAGTTCTCTATTTCAAAGAACAGCTTTGATATATAATAGCTTGACTTTTACCTGATAAAAAATGTAAAAATACAACATGCTGTTACTATTTAAATTAGTAATTTCTTTTTAATAAAGGAAACAGCTAATTATAATAATAAAAACTCATGATCTTAGGCTGTTAAAAGATGTAGAAAATTAAACTGAACTATATTTTTTCCAATTGTCTTTGGTGGCAACTCAATTGGAAAAAGTTGTGCTCTAATTTTAAAAGTAACGGCAGAATTGCGAGGTGAAACGTTGGATAGTGATAATATATTGGAATATTTTGATAAAATTGAAAATAAAGTTGAAACTTTGATCGAAGATCGTAATAATCTTGAAGCCTCTAATAATGAATTAAAAGCGAATATTGCTCAACTTGAGGAGAGGCTGCAGGAAAAAATTGAGCAAGAAAAGCGACAGGATGAGGTTAAAACATTAATAAGGTCAAAAATTGACAGTCTGATGGGAAGACTTGATGGTATTAAGGAAGTTTAAAACTGAGTGTCAGGGCAAATTAAAATAATATAAAAAAAGGTTCTATTAGCATTGGAACAATTTGTAACCATAGAGCTTTTAGGTAGCCCATTTAAATTTAAAGTTGATACTGATGTTGCCAAAGCTCAAGAGGTAGCCGATTACCTGGTTAAAGAGGTTGACAAGGTTGAATTACAGTTATCAAAAAAGTATAATAAGATAAATCAAAATGCCATATTAATTTTATCAGCTCTTAATATAGCAGGTGAATATATGGAATATAAAAAGAAGTATACTGATTTGGTTGAGAACTTATATTCAAGGTCAGCCAGATTGGTAAGCAAAATTGAGCATAAATAAAAATTAAATTTAAATCTAAAACAGCATTTTGTCGGCTCGAGTTTTCATAAACCAGAATATAATCTCAAAATCGTAACTATTTATTCGATTGACACTGGGATTATCTATTTTTGTAAATTGGTTTCAAATTAAAGATTATTTTATTTCAAAAGGTTTTTTTTACCCCTGTCGTGTTCGTGATTGGAAGATGCTCTTTGACCCAATGGTATTATATACGGGAGCTTTCCCTGGTTTTGGTGAGCAGGTTCCGCTTGAACGGAAAAGCCTAAAGAAATTACAAGGCACCCACTTTTTATTTAGGTTCAAAGACCTGACAACACGGCACTATGACAGGGGTTTTAGTCAGCAGTTTATTTTTTCCCAGGTCGATATTAGTATCGATGATACTTTTATAATAATTCAGGAGTCGGTTTAATTTATATTTTTATTAATATTATTTGGTACCGCAGGAGGTTTTTTTGCAAAGCCTTAGTGTGCCGGCTCAAAGTATATTGCTGCAAAAAAAAAATTTAAATATTCCTTTATTAAGCCTCCCATCAAATCTCATTTCCATTAGAGACCGTTACATATATAATTTCACTGTGTTATCGGTAGGGATATACGATTAGTATTACCTTTTCGCTATAGCCTCGTGAAATTAGTTATCTGACAATCTATAGTTTTATCATAACCCATTCGCCTTTAGGCAGGGGTTTAGCCAATAATCTATATTGGCCGATATTGCTATGAATCACCAATAAAGGTGAATTGCCCATATCAGGAGAGCAGTGATGAATGAATATGCTATAATTATAACTATTATTGCCTTTGCGTTTGGATTTGGTTTGGCTTTTTGGCTAAAAGGATGCTTAGATCAACAAAAGATCAAGGCTGCCAATAGTGAAGCTGTTCGTATTCTTAATGATGCCAAACGCAGAGCTGAAACACTATTAAAAGAAGCAAAACTGGAATCCAAGGATTTGCTTTTTAAAATGAAAAGCGAGTTTGATAATGAAACTAAGGAAGTCAGCCAGGAACAAAAAAGAAGAGAGGCCTGGCTGAATAAGAAAAATGAAAATCTGGAGCGTAAACAAGATAAGTTTGAACGAAAAAATAGAGAACTTAATAAAGCTGAAAAAAAAATAAATAAACGCAAGGAAGAGATTAAGCGTAGTGAATTAAAATATCATGATCTGATTGAAGAACAAAAAAATCAGCTCGAAAAAATATCAACTTTAACCGCGGACCAGGCCAAAGATTTATTAATAAGAGCTATGGAAAATGAGGCTCGCCATGAAGGTGCCAAACTTATTAAAAAAATAGAAAATGAATCCAAAGAGGAGGCTGATAAAAAATCAAAAAAAATAATCGCAACAGCAATTCAGCGTTATGCCGGAGATTTTGTTGCTGAAAGAACAGTCTCTGTTGTTCAACTTCCAAGCGATGAAATGAAAGGACGAATAATTGGTCGAGAGGGGCGCAATATTCGCGCGCTGGAAGCTGCTACCGGGATTGACTTGATAATTGATGATACACCTGAAGCTGTTATTTTATCAGGGTTTAATCCAGTCAGACGAGAGGTGGCCCGTTTATCATTGCTAAAATTGATATCAGATGGTCGTATTCATCCCGGCAGGATTGAAGATGTTGTTAAAAAAGTCAGCACTGAAATTGATATCTCTGTTAAGGAAGCTGGTGAGCAAGCTGCCTTTGATTTGGGCGTACATGGTATCCATCCTGAATTAATAAAGACCCTTGGGCAGCTGAAATACCGGACCAGCTATGCCCAAAATGTTCTTCAGCATTCAGTTGAAGTAGGTTCCCTTTGTGGAATTATGGCGGCTGAGTTGGGGCTGAAAGAAAAATTGGCCAGACGAATGGGGTTATTACATGATCTTGGTAAGGCCATTGATCACGAGGTTGAAGGGCCTCATGCCATTATTGGTTCAAAACTGGCAAAAAAATATGGAGAATCCGATAAAATTGTTCATGCAATTGCCGCTCACCATGAAGATGTGCCTCCAAATTCAGTATATGCCTTACTCGTGCAGGCTGCTGATAGTCTTTCCGGTGCAAGACCAGGAGCTCGCAAGGAACTTCTGGAAAATTATATTAAGCGGATAGAGGATCTTGAAAAAATATCTAAGTCATTTAAAGGAGTTATAGACTCATATGCTATCCAGGCCGGACGTGAGGTCAGGGTTATTGTTGAAAGTGAAGCCATATCCGATGAAGAGTCAATTCTTCTAAGCCGTGATATTGTAAAGAAAATTGAGGAATCTTTAACTTTTCCAGGGCAGATAAAAGTAGTTGTAATTCGTGAGACCCGATCTGTTGAATTTGCCAATAAATAAAAGATGCGAGATCGAGCAAATATATATAGATTGTCACATAATAAATCTCACAAGGCCAGAGAAAGGAGATAATACTAATAGTATATCTCCGACCGATAACGCAGTGAAATTATTTATGTGACGGACTATAATTAGGATGAACCTTCTATGATTAATATTCTTGATGTGCTAAAACAGCGTGGTTTTATAGATAAAACCACACATGATAAAGAGTTGTTCGAGTATTTGAATAATGGACAGACAACCTGCTATATTGGGTTTGATCCAACTGCTTCAAGCCTTCATGTCGGCAGCTTAATTCCGATTATGGCTCTATCTCAGATGCAGCGCCATGGCCATCGCCCAATTGCCTTAGTCGGTGGCGGAACAGGACTAATTGGTGATCCCAGCGGGAAAACCGAGATGAGAACCATGCTTACTGTTGAAAAAGTAAATGAAAATGCCGACGCTCTCAAAGTTCAGTTGTCCAGATTCATTGATTTTACTGATGATAAAGCTTTACTTTTGAATAATGCTGACTGGCTTGGGCAGCTGGAATATATTCCTTTTTTACGGGATGTTGGGCGACATTTTTCAGTTAATCGAATGATAAAAGCCGAAAGCTATAAGACAAGGCTTGAATCAGACGAAGGATTAAGCTTTATTGAATTTAATTATATGGTACTGCAAGCTTATGATTTCTATGAATTGGAAAATCGATATAACTGTTGTTTACAGATGGGCGGAAGTGATCAGTGGGGCAATATAGTGGCTGGTATTGATTTGATTCGGAGGATGTCACAAAAGTCTGCCTATGGCATTACTTTTCCTTTAATTACCACGTCAACGGGCTCAAAAATGGGAAAAACCGCAGCCGGTGCTGTGTGGCTTGATCCCGTTAGAACATCTCCCTATGAATATTTTCAGTTTTGGGTTAACACTGATGATCGTGATGTAGTGCGTTTTCTTGCATTATTTACGTTTTTACCAATAAAAGAAATTCTGGCTGTCAAAGCTTTGCTGGATCAGGAGCTCAACCTTGTAAAAAGTATTTTGGCTTTTGAGACAACGCGCATTACCCACGGGCTAAAAGAGGCTCAGAATGCTTATTGTGCTGCATGCAAGATGTTTGGAGAAAGAGTAATACCTAAAAACATTCTGCCTGCCAGTGCTATTCATCAAAGTTCTTTTAAATCTGATGAAAAATCCCTTCCTCAGACAATATTAACATTTCAGGATCTGCAAAATGGTATACCTGCTTTTAAACTGTTTAAGATGACTGGCCTGGCTGGATCAAATAGTGAAGCCCGCAGACTTATCAAGCAGGGAGGTGCATATGTCAACGGGGTTCGCCTTAATTCTTTTGATCAGAACATAACAGATAAGGAAATAGAAGATAAAGGAATTTTACTGAGGTCGGGAAAGAAAAGATTTCACAAAATAATAATCAAAGATGCCAAATAGCATTTGACATCTTTAATCTCTGAGTGTATATTTACTTTTTTAATTGAAACGGCATTGAATGCGATTTGAAATTAACGATATTATTTAAATTTTTCAATATCAGTTTATCAAGATGATATTTACAATTTGCAAGGTTCGGTTATTGATTGAAAAGATGGTATATATAATCAGCATGAAGCTATAAGATGTATACTCTGATTTTTAATCATTTGGAAATATAAAACAGCATTTTTCATATGGGTTTAATTTCAGCAAGAACTGTCATGAACTGTTGCAGATAATATTTCACTTAATTTTTTTACCAAATGTTTTTTTAGATTAATTAAGAGAAAGTAATTGACAAATAAAGAACAAATAGTATAATTAAGGGATGCAATTTTGATT
>JASFBJ010000171.1 GCA_030149585.1 Desulfobacterales bacterium
CTGCAAGAAAAACTGCGGAAAACACAGTAAATAAGATTTTGAAATCCATATTCATACCTTTCTTTAAATATTACTCAGGCAACATAACGCAGTGAAATTATTTATGTGACGGTCTATAGCCTTCCGCGTTTCATAATTGATATAAGCAGCCAGAATCCCATTATGCCGGCAAATACAAAACCAGCCAGACCAATAATCGGTATTCCGTACCATTTGGGCGGAATACCGGAAAGAACGATAAGCGCTGATCCAATGATCAATGCAGCCAGTACAATTGCAAAGGAAAGCCGGTTACTGATACGGTCATTGGTAGAATACATCTGTTCCAGACCCTTATGCTCAAATTCTATCTTTACCTTTCCTTTTCTAACCATTTTGAGAATTTCTCGAAATTCCCCAGGAATTTCCTTTAAAAGCTGAAAAAGGTCGGTGCCGGTATCTGTTACATTTCTTAGGGCCCTGCGTGGGCCGAAACGGTTTAACTGAATCCGTCTTACAAAGGGGCCTGCCTGTTTAATGACATCAAAATCAGGATTCAGTTTACGACCAATTCCCTCTACCGTACTAAGAGCCTTTGCCATCAAAAACAGATCCTGCGGGATACTCATCTTGTGTTTGGCCACCATCTCAAGCATTTGCTGGAGCAGTTTTCCCAGTTCTACTTCTTTTAATGGACGGTAACAGTGCTGATCCATAAACTCTACCACATCCCGTGACAGTGAATTATAATCTGGTTCTTCTTCAAAAACCATCATTCGCAGCAGGGTATCAGTAGCCTTTACCTCATTATTTTGCGCTATACTCAAAATAAGATCCGCGAAATCTTCCCTGCTTTTTAGGTCAATACGGCCCATCATCCCAAAATCAATATAACAAAGGACATTATCTGCAAGGACAAAGATATTGCCGGGATGGGGGTCTGCGTGAAAAAAACCGTGGACAAAGATCTGCTTCATAATCAGGTCAAACCCCTGTCGAGCAATCGTTTTGCAATCAAGACCATCTTGTTCCAGCCTTTCAATGTCTGAAGTCTTAACACCACTAATATATTCCATGGTTAACACTCGGCTGGTTGAAGCCTCATGGAAAACTTTTGGGACATAGACAGTTGGTTCATTTTCAAATTGTCTGGCAAAACGCTCCATATTTGCAATTTCCATGCTGTATTCGAGCTCTTTTTCCAGGGTGTTGGCAAATTCATCAACAATTTTTGTGGGCTTTTGTATATCCCATCCTTCAATATGCTTTTCCATCAGGCCGGCCAGATGGAGCATAATTTCCAGATCTACCTGAATAATTCGCTGAATACCAGGCCGCTGAATCTTTACTACCACTTCCTGTCCATCAAATGTTTGGGCCCTGTGAACCTGGCCTATAGAAGCAGCAGCTAAGGGTTGCTCCTCGAAACGCGAGAATATTCGCCCAACAGGCTTGCCCAGCTCTTTTTCTATAATTTGTTTTACTTTGGAAAGGGGAAACGGGGATACTTCATCCTGAAGTTTGGGCAGTTCCTGGATAAACTCCGCAGGCAGCAGGTCGGGACGCGTGGAAAGAATTTGACCCATCTTGACAAATGTTGGGCCTAGCTCCTCTAAGGCCATACGCACTCTCACAGCCCTGGAAAGCGACTCAATTATTTCCCGACGCTTTCGTGAAACCATCTTCCATCCGATTTCCAGGTATTGCTCAATTTTTAATGTGTCAATTAAATCTCCAAAACCATATTTAAAAAGTATTGTTAAAATCTGCCGGTATCGCTGCATATGGCGATAGGTGCGTCCTATACTGGTAATTTTAATTATGGCCAAATCATACTCCTTTTTGGAAGCGTGGAAATGTATACCTGCTGCATATAAAGGTTTTGATACAAATTTATTATTTATCCCTTTGGGAAATTCTTGCAAGGGTTTTGGCCAACTTGATTTTTTGTCCCAGCCGGCCTTCACGGAAAATCATTATCCGCTGAGCCTGGGGTGATCCAGCGCCGTGCATTGATTCCACCATTGCCGTGCCTCCGGTCATGGCCTCTATCAGGCGTCCAATTTTGATCCGATCCTCAGTGGGAATACCGTCCACACCGGAAAAATATTTTTTAACAAATGGACCTACCTCCTTATTGGCCAGATCAGCCTCACCCGGCAAAGTAGCAATAAATCCACCGGCAAGATCAGTTGCAAGGCGGGCCACTTCAAAATGAAAGCGGGTTACATTATGCTTACAGACATTGGCAAGCATTGTGTTTACCATAAAGGCTCCTGAAGAGGTGGGCCAGCCTTCGGCCGAGCAGGCGATTGAAGAGCTGTAAAGGGTTTCCGAGAGATGAATCATCTCAGTTACCTTGTCTTTCACATGTGAACCATTTGCCGTGCCCTGAATTTGGGTAAGATAGCACACAGCTCCGGTTAAGACATCCATTAAACCGGTTTTGCAGGCACCGTAATTGGCCCGGTGATGAGCAGCAAAACGATAAACAATATCTCCGCAAAAATCGGTTTCACCATCCATAAAAACTCTTTCCCAGGGGACAAACACATCCTCAAAAATAATTACAGCTTCACCGCCCACAACGCCGAATGAGGGCTTGCCAACATCCATATCCTCCTGATTATCCCGCCTGGAGTCATTTGCCTGGCGGCCAAAAATCATGGTCACCCCAGGAGCGTCTACCGGAACAGCGCAAATAACCGCATAATCTTTACAGGTTTCATCCATGGCAGTGGTCGGCATCACAAGAATCTCGTGGGAGTTCACTGCTCCGGTCATATGCAGTTTGGCACCCCGAATAATAATGCCGTCTTTTAAACGTTCCACAATTCGCAAATACTGATCCGGATCTGACTGGTTAGCCGGCCCTTTGGAACGGTCTCCTTTGGGATCGGTCATAGCGCCGACAACCATTAGATTTTCATCTTGAATATATGTCAGCCATTTTTTAAAGCGCTCAAAATAGGAAGTCCCATATTTTTTATCCATCTCATATGTAACCGAATAAGTGGCGTTAATTCCATCAAAGCCAACGCAGCGCTGAAAACAGGTGCCGGTTTTCTGGCCCAAAACCCGTAATAATTTAACTTTTTTTATCAAATCTTCAATATTCTGATGAACGTGGGTAAAGCGGCTGATGGTGCGACCGCTCAAATGGGAAGTGGCTATGGCCAGATCCATATATTCCGGATCAGATGCCAGTGCATAAGTCATGGCAGCCGCCCTAACATGTACTGCGGTTGCCGGATTAGTTGTAACATCCTCAATTTTTTTGCCTTTATAATAAATTATTGGGGAGCATTTTGTTAAACTGTTTATATAATCGGCACTGCTGTTTATTTTCATAATTGTCTCCTGAGAGTTAAAAAAAATTAAAACCCCGTGGGCCAGTCAGCCAGCTTATGTTCACCAATCGAGCCATTTTTATGACAGGCAAACTCTAAAGTTTGGCAGATAAATTTGCGGGTATCCCTGGGATCTATAATATCATCGATAAGATTTTTAGCCGCAGCCTTATAAGGAGATGAATCAAATGCCCATTGTTTAAGAAGTTCAGCTCGTTTTGCATCAGCATTCTCAGCATTGGCCAGCTCTGCCCCATAGACCACATTAACACCTACTTCAGGGCCGGTAAAATTGATATCTGCCGTAGGCCAGGCCACAATAAAATCATTGCCCATGCCGGGACCGGACATATTGGCGTAGGCAGCTCCAGTACTTTTGCGAATGATTATTGAAATTACGGGAACACTAGCTCGCACCAGCGCCTGATTCCAGACCATAATTTTGGTGGGCATCTTCATTTTTTCCGCCTTGCTGCCCACTAAAAAACCAGGAACATCATGCAAAAAAATCAGCGGGATATTAAAGGAATCGCACAGACAGATAAAATCAGTAGCTTTATCTGCTTCATTTGGGCCCATGGCTCCGGCTGAAACCATGGGCTGGTTGGCAATGATACCAACCACCCGGCCATTCATACGAGCAAGACAGGTTAAAAGGGCCTTTCCAAAATCAGCCTTTAATTCCATATAAATTCCATTATCAACAATAACCTTTATCAGGTGACGCATATTATAAAGCCGCCGCAGACGAGTCGGTACTATCTTTAAAGCTTCATCGACGCGCCGATAAGGGTCATCTCCGGTCTGTTTGAAAGGAGGTTCTTCTGACTGGTTTAAGGGCATATATGATAAAAACTCTTTCATCAGTTTGATACAGTTTTTATCATTTTGCGCAAAGGCATCAACCTGTCCGGTATATTTAGCGTGCATTTCCCAGCCGCCCAGCTCTTCCGGAGATATTTTTTCATAGGTTGCTATTTCCAGAATACGAGGCCCGGCAACAGCCATGCAGACCCCTTTTACCTGAACCGTAAAATCAGACGAAACTCCGCACCAGGTCGGCATACCATAGCTGTCACCCATGATTCCGGTAATAAACGGAGTTTTGCGCCCATGATTTAACAGGCTTAAAGGAAATAGATTTTGACTGATTCCATCAGAGCCCAGAGCGTCAGGAATCCGCAATCCACCTCCTTCAGCCAGACAAATCAGCGGAAAACTGCGTTTAGCGGCATAGGTATGAATTTTATTGACTTTTCGTACATGAACAGAGCCCTCAGCTCCGGCAAAAACAGTCTTGTCTGTAGCCTCAATCACAACTGGCCGGCCATTTACTCTGGCAACTCCGCCAATAAGACCATCAGCCGGGCTTTTAAATTCATCGCCCTGAAATTCAGACTGATTCAGCATGCCCATTTCAAGAAAACTATCTGAATCAACAAAATATTCTATGCGTTCCCGGGCTGTTAAACGGCCAAGTTCATGCTGTCTGGCGACCTTATCTTTCCCTCCCATTTCAAGGGCATCTTTGCGCCGGTTTGCAAGATCTTCCAATATAGTTGTAAAATCAGGCTCTGTCATTTCCCCTCCATTATTAATTATTGAAAACTTTTTCAACACCAAATATACAAGGCGATTAATGCTTTAGTTTATTTTATATTCATATCCGTATTTATTCTGAAGGGTTTAATACTTTTTCAAGCTGTTCCAGATTACCACCCTCTCCCACCGCAATTACCGTGTCACCGGCTTTAATTGTGGTTTCAAAAGAGGGGTTAAACAGCATTTTCCCATCCGGCTTTTTAATGGCGATGATGATAAGATCATAATTTTGACGAATTCCTGAATCCTTGAGCATTATGTTTTTCAACTTTGAACTGGCCCTAACCGGAATTTCTTCCATCTGGATATCCTTATTATTGCTGGCAAAGGCCAGATCCAGAAAACTGGTAACCGTTGGCCGAAGAATTCTCAATGCCATATTTGTAGCCCCTATTTCATATGGAGACTCGACAGTATCAGCGCCGGCCAATGTCAGCTTTGCCATTGACTCTTCCTGGTCACATCTTGCAACAATATTTAATTCAGATGACAGTTGCCTGGCTGTTAATACCAAAAAAACATTATCAACATCTGATCTCAATGCAGCTATCAGACCAGCAGCCTTTTTTATGCCGGCTTTGAGCAAAACAGTCTCATCTGTTGCACTTCCGGTAAGATAAAGGACCTTATCCTCTTCCATAAAGGCAACTTTTTCAGAATCATTATCAATAACAACTATATCAAAAGAACTATTTTTTAATTTATAAGCCAGTACTCTGCCTATCCTGCCATAGCCACAAATAATATAATGATTTTTTAAGCGCTTAATTTTACTATCCAATCTACGTCTCCCCAAAACAATTCTTATTTGACCTTCCACCACAAACTGCATTAGAGCAGTTCCAACATAAATAAAAGTTCCCGCGCCGAATATTATGAGAATAATTGTATAAAGCCTCCCAGCCCGACTGATTTCGTGAACTTCTTTAAATCCAACGGTTGCAAGGGTAATGATAGTCATATATAAGGCATCAAGAATGTTCCAGCCTTCTATTAAAATATATCCAATGGTGCCAAAAGCAATAATAAACAGGGCTAAAAAAACTGATAATATAAAATGTCTGTTTTGCTCCATAAAAATGCCGGTAAAAGAATGATTAATTTATAGATAAAATCCTTTATTAATGATATGTTATATTTTATATCCTTAAAAATCAACCAGTTTATCAGCCAGTCAATAAAGGCTCAATAAGTTCTTGAAAATCAGATGAAAAATCATAATAATTAAAGAATTTGAATAAATATAAGGATGGGCAAGTCTATGCTTAAAAAAAAGGATACGAATATTACACAATCCGGTCGCGAGATTACAGCTCAGGAGATTGAGGAAATAAAAGAAACCGTCAGTCTATGTAAAGGGTTAAGCAGGATTGAGTTAGCTCAGACAATAGCGGAAAACCTGCAATGGTATAGAGCATCGGGAACCAACAAGGTAGATGCTGGTCTTAAACTATTGGAAAAGCTTGAGTCACAAGGTGTTTTACAACTTCCTGAAAAACGGATAATACTCAAGTCTAAAAAAAAAAGAGGGCTTTCCATGACAAAGGAAACAGAACCTCAGCCCGAAATAGCCTGCAATCTCAAGGAACTATATCCTGTAAAACTTGAGATAGTAAAAAACAAAGAGCTTCTATCGCTATGGAAAGAATATGTATCACGGTACCATTATCTGGGATATAAAAAACCCTTTGGATATACCATGCGATATTTTATTAAAACCGAGCGGGGTCGATTAGGTTGTGTTTTATTTTCTGGTGCTGCAAAATCCATGGGGACAAGAGACAATTGGATCGGCTGGACCGAAAAACAGCGTTTGAATAATCTTGCCTGGGTCATTAATAATTCGAGATTTTTGATTTTTCCATGGGTGAACGTTAAAAATCTTGCCAGCCATGCATTAGGTCAAATTTGCCGGCAAATAAGAATGCATTGGCAAGAACTTTGGGGCTATAGTCCGGTATTAATAGAGACCTTTGTAGATCCGGTCCGTTATCAAGGCATCTGTTATAAGGCCGCCAATTGGCAATACCTGGGAATGACAACCGGTCAGGGTCTTGTTCGAAAGGGTAAGAGCTATACAACGACCCCAAAGAAAATATTCATACAGCCGCTGGTAAAAAATTATTCTGATCTGCTTTGTTCTGAAAAACTCGTTGGAAGGGTGATCTGAGCCCCAATGGGAAATTCGTTAGGGTGTCATTTACTATGCTGCTATTTCTTGGTGGTGGCTGTCAGCAATGAAAGTTGAATATGTCCCCAGGAACATCGGCTTGCCGGTTCTTATGTAGTGTCGCAGGCGCTCCTTCATGTATTTCATTTTCTTCCTTAAGCTCGTTGTTCTTTTCTTCTAATTTAATATAGTTTTCACACAGACTTTGAAGAGCCTTTAAAGGTCTGTTTTCTTTTCTGAAATCAGTTTGAACTTACTATCGCTTCAAGTCCCATAAGCCGCATCAAACGTCTTATGCGTTTGGGATTGACAGTCTGCCCTTGTCGCTTTAATAGGCTACCAACTTAAGCCGGGACACTTTGTAAATTCAACAAGTTATCTGAGGATGATTTTCTACCCATTCTTGATAGCGGTAAGTCGCCCATCTGTTTTATTATCCATTCAAACAGGTCTGGGAAGTCTCTCTCAAATAATCGTTCAGCTGCTGTGGTTCCATCGGATCTCGTTAGACCAAAGTTATGAATAACGGTTAATGCTTTTAATCGCTTAATTGGAATCCCTCTGCCATTATGATGCATTTGAGATAAGCAGCCGTTCCTCCCCTCAACAGCAGAAGAAGTGCGTTGAAAATTTGAAACCATCCATTCGGCCCAGGATA
>JASFBJ010000428.1 GCA_030149585.1 Desulfobacterales bacterium
TGCGTTTATTTAGTCAAATGGATTATAGTGCATGAATACCTCGTGAACGGTTACAAATATTCTTATTGGGACAGCTTGATATTGGCATCAGCTTTAGAAAATAACTGGGGCGTCCCCGATTGTTTCCTACTCTTTGAGTAAGGAATTTGCAAAACCTCCGAATCAAAATACTTTCAGACAATGGCCAGCTTACAGCCAAGCGCTTCAATGACTTTTTTTACGGTCTCAAACTTTGGAGAGCTGTTTGCCGACAAGGCTTTGTAAAGATTCTGACGGCTCAGGTTTGTTTCCTTTGCGATTTCGCTCATACCCTTGGCCTTAGCAACATTGCCGATGGCTATCATAAGCAAATCACTGTTCCCATCTTCAAAGGCAGCTTTAAGATATTCATGAATTATTTCAGGGCTGTCCAGATATTCGCTGGCATCCCATTTTTTGGTGGTTATTTTCATCGCTATTTACTCCAGTTCGTCCATAATGATTCTTGCTTTTTTGATGTCTTTGCTTTGGGTGGACTTGTCGCCACCGCAAAGCAAAAAAATGACCTTTCCATCCTTGATGGTGTAATAAATCCGGAAGCCGGGACCAAAGAAAAGACGCAACTCATACAGATTCCCGCCAAGGTTTTTATGATCTCCAAAGCGCATAAGTCTAAATGTTGTGGGGTAGCATATAACCCGCCAAAAATTTCCCAAAACCTAAAACTGCGGCTTTGCCGCTTTAGTAACCGTTCGTGGTTGTCCGTTCACAGTTAACGGTTGAAAAACATAGCAAAACTCGACGTTTAAACTGGAAGCCGATTGATAACAGTGAACGGCTGCGAATTAAGTAAAGTGTTTTTCGGAATCAATTTATGCATATTTAAATTTTAAATTGCATTTTACATAAAAGTAAGCTACAGTAAAAACCATGGAAATCCTTGATCGTACCTTGGAATTAGTCCTTATTAACAGCGCCCGCCATTATCCGGTAGTTACTGTGACCGGCCCACGCCAGAGCGGCAAGACCACCTTGTGCCGCAAGGTTTTTGCCTAAAAAAAATATGTCAGCCTGGAGAATATGGATACCAGTACCTTTGCCATGGAAGACCCGCGTGGTTTCCTGTCCGGCCTGCCGGACGGTGCCATCCTCGACGAAATTCAGCATGTACCGGAACTTTCTTCCTACATCCAGACATTAGTAGATGAAGATCAACGTAACGGCCTTTTTATCCTTACCGGCAGTCAGCAATTTGAGGTGGCCACTACAATAAATCAGTCTTTGGCCGGACGCACCGCTCTCCTTAAATTATTGCCGTTTTCTCTCAATGAGCTCGGTCACCATCAAGAGGATGTCAGCCTCAACAGACTATTGCTTACTGGTTTCTACCCTCGCATCTGGCGTGAAGGGTTATCGCCGGCTCGGGCCCTGGCCGACTATATTGAAACCTATGTGGAACGGGATATTCGTCAGTTGGTAGCCGTGAAAGATTTAACTCTCTTTCAGCGTTTTACCACCCTGTGTGCCGGCAGGGTGGGGCAATTGCTCAATTTTAACAGCCTTGCCGCTGACTGCGGTATCTCCCACCAGACAGCGCGCAACTGGCTAACCCTGCCACAATAATGTTTGGTACAAACAAGGGAAAATGTAGAGTTTAATACTCAGCCAATTTATTGATATTGTTAAATAAATATTGTCACTCAAAAAGGTTACACTCAAATGATAAATCATATGGCCAAAGGGAACACCTCTAATGGTTACGTCCAGTTTGTCCATATGGGTAAAATCAGACTGACATAACTTTCCGGGTTTATGAATTTGACTAAAAAAGACCTCTTTGGGTGGACCCTCTACTGCCCGTCAGTATTTAATCCGGCGTTGCAGGGTTCTAAGCTGCCCGTCTGCAAATTTGCCAGGTAGCCTTCGTTGAAGATCGTCAAACAAGGTCTTGGCTTCCAGGCCCGGATTAATTTCTAACATTGATTTCATACCATCCCAGATCTCTCCAAAAGGATCTTTACGTGTTTGCCATACATGATCCTCTTTGAGTTCACTTGGCAACTTGCCCTGTTTGCTGTACTTGCGAGCGGTTTTTTCATCCATTCCTGCTTTCATTGCCGCTATCCCGAAATTCTTTTCTGTTTGAATCAATTTTAATAACCTCCTTACTTGCTGGTCCGTAACCATCCAAACCTCTATTTTTATTCGATTTGGATGTTCTTACCATTTTTTTAGGCTCTTACATTTCGGGAATTATAATTGTCGTTCGGTGGGTATTATAATTGTCGCTGATCAATTTACTTTGGTAGCATTTGATTGATAAAAAATTTTGTTAAAATCACGCACTTCAAAAAACGGCAATGCGTTGGCGGTCAAGTGCAATGACTTGTTCGCCTCTGGCGATTACAGCTATAAATTAAGTTCAAAAATAATTATTAAAGCTTGATTTATTTCTCGTATCTTAGAATGCGACAATTTTCCACGAATTC
>JASFBJ010000025.1 GCA_030149585.1 Desulfobacterales bacterium
CCTTCCAATACTCTATATTGCCTATCGTCTATTTATATAAATCAATTGATTTTTTTAAAATTTAAAATTCATTAATTTAAAATAAAATTATAGCGAACTCTCTTTGCCAAATCAAGGCTGAAGTTAAATTTAATTATGGAATTCAAAATCAACGAGTAAAAACAAGCGCACTATTGACGATTGCGAGTGATAACTGATATTAAATTTGCAAATTAAAATATTTATAAATATGTCCTGACTCCAAGACAACCTTATTATAATAAAAATCAAAAGATGAATTTAAGCAGAACTTTAAAAGAAAGCACTTTGCTGCTTGGTCTGTCAATTATTATTGCCCTTTTGGTAAATATTTTTTCTCCTCGGGGTATTACTTTGCTGGGTCAATGGGATGAGACAAAAGGGGTTGTACTTGCGGATACTAAAGACCATGAGTTTTTTGAGGACATGGAAATTGAGAGTGTTGTTATTGCCAAAGAAATATATGATAAAAACAAAGCATTATTTGTCGACACAAGGGATAACGAATCTTATTTAGATGGCCATATAAAAGGCGCTATATCTTTTCCTGTTGGTGAGTTTGCTGAGCGATTCAATGATTTTGAAACCAGCTATGGATTTGATTCCCTTATTATAACTTATTGCTCCGGCAGGTCCTGCATTGACAGCCATAATCTGGCTCAGTTATTATGTGAAAATGGTTTTACCCGTGTGTCTGTTTTTATTGATGGGTTTTCCGGCTGGCAGCAAGAGGGGTATCCGGTTGAATAGGCAGGCAAAAAAAATGCTATCTCTTCAATGGATGGAGTTGATTTTTCGCTGGCTTATTGGAGTAACCTTTATATATGCGAGTTATCATAAAATTCTTGAACCTGAAGAATTTGCAAGGATAATTTACGGCTATGGTCTTTTCCCAAAAGATACTATTAACCTGATAGCCATTATTTTACCCTTTATTGAGTTTGTGTGCGGTCTGTCTCTTATTATAGGAATTTGCCCAAGAGCGGCGGCCTTATTGATTAATTTACTGCTGCTTTTGTTTATTATCGCTCTTTCAATAAATTTTATTCGTGGTTACCAGTTTGATTGCGGCTGTTTTTCATCCCGGAAATTAGGTATTGAAACATCCTCGCATATGCTGCTGGCGCGAGATCTTGTATTTTTTATGATGGGGCTTTTTGTAATGCTCTTTCAAAACAGCCGACGGTGTTGTTTGTACAGCTCACAGCGTTGATCTTTCCTCTTTTTTTTCAAGGGGTAAGGTTATATTGAAAACTGCACCGCCCTGAGCCCCGTTTTGAGCTGTAATAGTACCGTTATGCTCTTCAATAATACCATAACAAATTGAAAGACCGATTCCCATTCCCATGGCTTTTTTACGGGTATAAAAGGGATCAAAAATATGCTCCATATCTTCAGCCGGAATGCCCGGGCCATTATCACTAAAACGGATTACTATATTGTGCTTTTCCCTTGATGTTGTAATCGTAATTTCACCACCAAAAAAATTTTGCTGTTTTAGCTTATTGAAATTCTTGCTGGAAATTCCGGTTATAGCTTCCACTGAGTTATTAATAAGGTTTAAAAAAACCTGCCCCAGTTTTTGGGGTGAAATAATGATTTTTGGAAGATCTTTTGAAAGATTCTGTTTAACCAGGACTTTGGAATTTTTCAAATGACTTCTAACCAGTTGCACTGTTCCTGAAATTACCGAGTTAATATCTGTTGGCTGCTTTAGTTCACGCCCAGGACGGTTCAGATCCAGCAAATTTTTAACGGTATTTCGGATACTGCTGAAGGCGTCCTTGATCAGAGATATATTTTTATTAAGCTCGGTATCAGAACTGTGGGAATTTTTAATAACATTTAGCAGCGCCGCAATTCCCTGTAAGGGGGAATTGATTTCATGAGCGATGGAAGCCGCAAGTTGTCCGGTTGCTGCCAGACGTTCCGAGCGAATCAAAGTATCTTGCATTAATTTAGCATCAGAAATATCACGGGCAACGCAAAGAAGACAGATTCTGCCCTGATAGGAGACAAGCCTGGCACTGATTGCATGAAGAATTGTGGTTTCGTTCTTTAATTGGAGTTCCACCTCAAATCGAGCCTGTCTGGATTGATGAATCTTTGTTAAGGCATGGTCGACTAAAATAATCTGATCTTTGCAAATAAAATCTTTATAGCTGTGGTTTAACAGTTCTTCTCTGAGGTAGCCGCTTTGTTCCAGTGCAATATTATTAAATTCAATTATTTTCCCAGATCGATTGAAAATAACAACTTTTTCCGCGACATTATCAAACAGTTCTTTATAACGGGCTAACTCTTCAGCCTTTTTACGGCGCGTGATATCATGAATAACCACTGTTGCCCCGCTGATTTTATCATCTTTTTTCAAAAATCTGGCATTTAAAAGAACCCAGATAAAAGAGCCATCCTTTTTTTTGATTTTATACTCAACTATTTCTTTAACTGGAAGATCTTTGGCAATCCGATGGAGACGGTCTTTAAAGATCGGTCGACTTTCAGGGGCCAATAAATTTATGGCAGGAATTGCCAAAAGTTCTTCACGGGAATAGCCTGAAAGTTTGCACATCACGTCATTAACACTGGTAAGACTGCCAGTGGAATAGTCAATTTCTAAAATTCCAGCCGGAGCATGATCAAGGATCTGTCGATAGCGGGCCTCGCTTTCCTTAAGTAGCATTTCCGCTTTTTTTAACTCAGTAATATCTTTGCTGTAAACCACGGTACCGACCAGTTGGCGGTTTGATCCGGTCAGGGGAAAAGCTGTTAGCTGACTCCAGGTGTCTTTGCCCTCTTTATCTGTTTGAGAGATAATTTTGCTGTGAACATCCCCGTTTGAGATGGTTTCAATTATCGGACAGTCTGAATCAGGCTTATTTTGCCGGCAAAAAACCTGATTGAACTTTTTACCCCTCAGGGGCATGTGTTGAGAGTATTTTAATTCCAGCCAGTAATTGGTTAAAATAATATTACCGTCTGAATCAACAATCATAATGTCGTCCTGGATCGAATCAAGGATGCCCTGGAAAAAGCGGGCGTTTTTATAATGTTTGGCGTTTTCAAATTTGAGCCGGCTGACGTCGGTAATAATCATATTTAATTGGGGAAAAGAAAGATTGGTGTCCAGGCATATCCGGGAGGTAAGTTTAACGGCGATTGATATGCTGTTTTCAATAAAAAGTTCAACTTCACAGGTGCGTTGAATGGCTTGCTGAAACGCCTCGTGGATATAAATCTTAAAGCGCTGTCGTGCATCAGGAACCACAAAACGATCAAAACAGGTGTGCAGGAGTGTTTCTTTTGGCGTGCCCAAAAGATCAGCTGCTGCCTGGTTAAGATCAATAATTTGTCCTTTAACATCAAGGGTAAAATAAGCTGCAGGGGCCTCATCAAAAAGGCGGAAAAATTTTTTTTGAGATGCCTCCAGTTCAGCCAGCTCTTTTTTAAGGTGTTTATTTTGATTTTCCTGTTCAATCAATCGGGCTTGCAGCTTATGGATTGGTTCCCGGGATTTTAGAGACGTAAGATGAGAGCCACCTTTGCAAATTTTGTCAGGTTTGTTTTGAGTGCGCTTTAACATTCTTGTGCATAGCCTTTTGTTATATGGATTATCTCTTTTTTTTAATGCTTTTTTTTTGGGGCTTTTTTGAGCCAAATTCAATTCTGCCGGTTCGCTGGCGAAACAAAAGCCGCAGCGGAGTTTTTATAAGGCCGGTCTTTTCCCGAATCTGGTTGATCAGATAGCGTTTATAAGAAAAATGGACTGCCTGGGGGTAGTTGACAAAAATTATAAAAGTTGGTGGTTTACTGGAAACCTGGGTGGCATAATAAAATTTAAGCCGCTTACCCTGATGCAAAGAAGGTTCATTACGTTTCAATGCTGATTCCAGTATGTTATTGAGCTTGCCGGTCTTGACGCGCTGCTCATATTGATCAAAGACCTCATTTGCCAAATTGAAAATTTTAAATACTCTCTGACCGGTAAGAGCTGAAATTGTTAAAATTGGTGCAAAACTTAAATACTTGGCGCTATAACGCAATTCCTCAATAAACTTTTTGGCAATATTTGCATCTTTTTCAACAATATCCCACTTATTAAGCAAAAAAATACAGCCGCAATGCCGTTCATATGCATAACCGGCAATCTTGATATCCTGTTCGGTAATGCCTTCATAGGCATCAATTATAATCAGAGCAATGTCGCAGCGATCCAGACTTTTTAAAGATTTTATGATTGAAAATTTTTCCAGTCTGGCAGACACTTTGCTTTTGCGCCTGATTCCTGCTGTATCTATCATTAGATAGGATCGGTCATTTATGGTGCAAATAGTATCTACTGAATCACGGGTCGTACCTGGAAGATCGCTGACCACCAGACGATTTTCTCCTAAAATCCGGTTAATCAAAGAGGATTTACCAACATTGGGTCGACCCACCACAGCCAGTTTAATAAGGTCTATTTGCGGATATTTATCTGCTGTGGGCAAACTGCGGGTCAAAATATCTAAAAAATCAGGGATACCATAGCCATGTTCTGCTGAAACGGAAAAAAGGTTGGTTATACCCAGATTATAAAATTCATATAATTTAAATTCCAGCTCTAAACCATCTATCTTATTTACAAGGTAAAATACGGGTTTATCACAGGGGCGTAATATCTTAATAAGCTCTTCATCAAAAGGAGAAATTCCGTTTTTGCCGTCCAGAACCAGAATAATCAGGTCAGCTTCTTCGATCGCCAGTTGTACCTGCACTCGAATCTGGGAAGAAAAGTGATCTTCTTTGTCATCTGCAAAGCCTCCTGTATCCACCAGACTAAAAAGAGTATCATTCCATCTTGCATCACCAAAATGGCGATCCCTTGTAACACCAGGCAAATTATCTACAAGCGCATTTCTTGATCTTGTAATTCTGTTAAACAGGGTTGATTTACCCACATTAGGGCGTCCAACTATGGCTACAACAGGTTTCATATGTTTTTTTAAAAAAATACCTGAATATATAACATCTCAACAAGTTCCGGGAATCAGAAGATACGCGTTTAAGTGTATTATTGAGAAGCTACAAAAGTTGTTTACTAAAAATTATTTTATTTGTACATTACAAGATACACGGTTGTCAATTAACCGGATAAATAAACATAAATTTATAAATTATTGCAAAGAGGTAAGATGACTGAACTGGCCTATATCAATGGAAAGATTTTACCGATTAAAGATGCCGTGGTCTCTATTGAGGACAGAGGATATCAATTCGGGGATGCGGTTTACGAATTTATTGCAAGTTATGATGGTAAAATGTTCTGGCTTGAGGCCCACCTTGACAGACTGATCAGATCAATGAGCGAACTTTCTTTTCCTGTAATTTCGCGTTCTTTTTTAAAAGATGAGATTTACCGTTTATATGATAAGGCCGATATTTCCCGGGCCGGTATCTATATCCAGATTTCGCGCGGCATTGCAAAACGCAATCACGCATTCGGCAATAAAATGGTTCCACAGCTTGTCATGACCATCCGACCGGTTTCAGAGGTTTCGCCTGCCCTGAAAGAGAATGGAGTCAAGGTTATAACCATGGAAGATTTTCGCTGGGGCCGCTGTGATATCAAAACTGTTCAGCTTTTGCCCAATGTTCTGGCAAAGCAAAAGGCCGTCAAGGCCGGGGTTTATGATACTATTTTTATTTCAAGAGAAAAAATTGTCAGAGAAGCCAGCAGCTCCAATCTCTTTGCAGTGATAGGTAATAAGATTTTTACCCACCCTTTAACCCGCCACATTCTTGAAGGAATCACACGCAAGGTTATTTTTGAAATTTGCGGCCGCCTGAACTACGAGATTGAAGAACGTTTCTTTGATCTGGATTTACTCTACGGTGCAAAAGAGGTTTTTTTAAGTGGCACAGTAACAGAAATTTTACCTGTTATTAAAATTGATGATAAATTTGTAGGAAAGGGTCAGCCAGGTCCCAAGGCAAGGGCTATCTTCAAGGCATTAAGAGCTTGTACCAAGGATTCATAGCAGCATAAAAATCGACATCTCATAATTTGAAAAATAATTCTAAAGGTTTTTCGGAAAAAACAGATAACAGTATAAAAGGTCTTATACAAGACTTATGGAACATCTGTTTTTTTGATAATGAAAGGATTATTATGAACATGGAAAATCGTATATTTACCAGAATTGTTTTTGATATGAAAGCGGAGTTGATTATTTCCGGGCAAATTATAAAAATAGATACTATTGATAATTTAAGTATTGGGGGATGTCTGTTAGAATATAATGAGCAAGTACAAAATAGAACAGCTTGCGAGATAAATATTCTAATGAGCGGAACCCGCAGCAAATTAAAGATATCGTTATCAGGAGAGATTATACGTTCAGAAAAAGGCCATGTAGCTGTTAAATTTACTGAGATAACTCCGGACAGTTTATATCATCTGCAGAATATTGTGCGCTATAATGCTCCGGATGTTGATGTTATTGAAGAAGAAATTAGTAAGCATCCTGGTTTAAAATAACTGCTGGCTGGTTTGAAATAACTGGTTTAAGCCTTGTTTTGAAAGAGAATTTCCAGAATTTTGGGGATATACTCTTTACTTTTGGCTGGATCAAAACGGCAGGCCCCGGCTCCTTTATGACCGCCGCCCTCAAAGCTGTTCAGCATTTTTCCCACGTTGACATTGCAGTTTGGATTGATAATGCTATGCCCTACCTTTACAACCATTTTCCCTTCATTATTAAATGTTTTAATATGAACCACTGCATCAGGGAAAAGGGCGTATACCAAAAACCGGTTACCATCCGGCACAGGGTTTAGTTCACAAAAATCTGTTATGGCAACTTTGTTTTTTACCCTGGTATGTTTTAAAAGATGTTTTTCATACTCCTTATTTTCAAGCACAACCTTTTGACAACGGCTTCTTATTTCCGGGTCATCAAGAATTTCGTTGATATTTTGAGTGCGCAGCATATCAGTTAATCGATTCCAGTAAGCCTCGTCAGATTGAATATATCCTGAAATAGTCATGGAGAGCAAAATAAAAGGATAATTTTCCGGATAAATTATTTCGTCGTGGGAAAGGTCAGCAGAATCTATTTTATCGGTTTGACGAATAAGTTCTCTGAAATCCTGTTTAAAGCGATCCTCGTAATACTCAAATATAATGCCGGCGGCTGAGGGCGCTATTTTAAACATTCCATCAAATGGCTGCCTGATCTGATTGGAATAGTGGTGGTCAAACCAGTATGAGCAGTTTTTATGATAAGGCAGGTTGGCTATAATGTCCCCTTTTAGTATTTTAACACTATTATTTTGAATATCAGTCGGCTGAGTCCATTTAACCGGTTTTTTAATATCAAGAGCTTCATATAATAAAGCGGCACAAACCACACCGTCAAAATCAGGTCTTGTAATAATACGCATAGCAATTATATACTTTCATTAATAAAAAAAATTATACCAATTCAGGGGTTATTGCCCCAACAACCATTTATAACCATATCGATTAATTGCATGTTTAGCAATTAATTTTAATAAAAAATGTATAATATACTGATAATATGTACCGGAAATATTTGCCGCAGCCCCATGGCGGAAGGCATTTTGAAAAAAATATTGCCTGATGCTCTTAAAAATAAGGTGGCTATCAGTTCGGCCGGCACCCATGCCCTTCATGGTCATCAGGCTGAACCAAAAGCGATTAAAACAATGAATCTTTCAGGGATTGATATATCGCTTCATCGGGCACGAATGGTCAACAAAGAAATAATCCTCAGGGCTGATTTGATTCTTGCAATGGAAAAAGATCATCGCAGGATAATTAAAAATTCGTTTATATTTAAACGGATAAAACCGCGCCTGCTTGCTGAGTTTGGATATGACACCGATCTTATAGAAATAGAAGATCCTTATGGACAGCCTCTTAATGTATATCTGTCTTGTGCTGAAATAATGCTGCCCTGCCTGCAAGGGGTTTTGCGTTCAGTTCAGACGGCTGTTTTAAAATAAAAAAAAGTAGCTCAAAACAGTTTATGAAAATTAAATTTTGTTCTTTTTGTGGTAATCCACTTAATAAAATCATCAAAGATTCGATACATAGAAACTATTGCTCCAGGTGTGATAGAATTCATTATCAGAATCCAACAGTTGGGGTGGCTGTCCTGCTGCTTGAAAACGCAAAATTGCTGTTAATCAAACGAAATGGCTCCTATGCCGATAAGTGGTGCATTCCATGTGGTCATGTTGAGTGGAACGAGGCAGTTCGCTATTCAGCTGAACGCGAATTTCAAGAAGAAACCGGCCTTTTTATAAAAACAGGGGCGGTTTTTGCCGTACATTCGAATTTTCATGACAAAGAGCATCAGACTGTGGGCATATGGTTTATAGGCAAGTTAACAGGAGGCTGCTTAAAGGCTGGTTCAGATGCTGCAGAGGCAGGTTTTTTTGCTTTGGATGAACTGCCGAAACAAATGGCCTTTCCCACCGATCTTCTGGTTTGCCGGCAGCTTAAAGCTTGTCTGAAAGCTGGAAAGCTGGAAAACTGGCGCAATTTAATTATCAAGTAGGAACATCAGATAAAAATATATTCCAAATCCCTCCGAGCAAAGTAAACCCACAGCATTTTTCCCCTTTTCTCTAAAGTATTTTCTTTTTTGACCGACACTTATCTGTATAAATCATAATTTTGGAGGAATATATGGCTGGAATAAAAGCAAAAGATTTTATCGATGAACTGCGGTATGATATTAAAGTCAGAGATCTTCTTAAGGCTGAGCTGGTTTTGGGCCATATAGGAGAGGTAGATGAAAAAATTCAACATCAGGCTTTTTTTGAACTAAGCCGGGCAGATGATGATTTTGCGATACCCCTGCTGGTGGATATTTTAGTAAAAAAACCGGTTTTGGATGATACCTTTCCAATGCTGCGGGAAACCCTTTTTGCCAAGGTATTAGATGATTCAAAAATATTGAATAATCTGCTTAGATCTGAACTTGACAGCCCTAAACGCATAATCCTGATACAGGTTGCCGGAGAGAGCCGGATGCCTGAAACAACTGATGTGCTGATGTCTATTATCAATGAAGAGCAGGATTATAAAATTATTAAAACAGCCATTTGGGCACTTGGAATGATCGGGGAATCTTCTGCAACCTCGTCTATTTCAGAATATCTATATTCCAACACAGCTGAATTAGTAGTTGCGGCAATCAAGGCGTTAGGAGAACTGGCCTCTCCCACTGCAATTCAACGTTTATCTGAAAAGCTGAATGAAGACCAGGATCTTGATCTTTTAATTCTGGATGAGTTTTCCAGAGCTCAGACCCCGGAAGCTTTGAATAAGCTCAACAGTTGCCTCTCCTCTCACTACGCCCACCAGCGGACTGCCGCTAAACAGCGTTTAATTAAAATCGGCAATAAGGTTGTCCCGAATTTAATGAATAATTTATTGCAGCATGATACTGATCTGCAGATTCACACTTTAAATGTTCTTGGTGATATAGGGGATGAATCAGCCATTACTTCAATTCGCAAGCTTTTGCATAATGAGCCCAAAGACCCCAATGTACGATTTGCCGCATACGAAGCATTAGGACTCCTGCCTATTGAAAAAGGGGCTTTTGCCCTGGCAGCCGGTCTGGAAGATCCAGTTGATAATGTAAGGGCTGCCGCAGCCAGAGCCATTGATGTGAATTATAATATGGTACTGGCCGCTGGTTTGAAAAATATTTTAAGGGAACAAGGCCTTGAAAAACAAAAAATTATTCAAACAATTATTGATGCAGAGTGTGATACTCTCTTTATAGATCTTTGTCAGGAAGAAATTTTTACTGATTTTGCCTTGCCATATCTCAGCAATCAAGCTCATCCTGATCTTCGAGCTCATTTTTTAACTCTTTTAAATGAAAATGATTTACAGGAACTTGCCGGTCGTCTGGATAAGGCCTCAGCGCCCAAGGCAAAAGTCAGTGCCCTGAAGGTTTTTGCCGTGGATGATTCAAAAATGATTTTAAACATCTACCGCAGCATTTTGCACTCACTTGGGTGTGAATCATTTTTATTTGAATTTCCGGCTGAGGCATTAGATAAGGTAAAAAGTATTAAGCCGGATATCATCCTTACTGATTTGAATATGCCGGATATTGACGGTATTGAACTGACGAAAAAAATACGTGAGCTTTTTAACAAAAAGCAGTTGCCGATTATCATGGTAACAACTCAAAATGAGGTTCAGGATAATGAAGCCGCTTATGCAGCCGGCGTTGACAAAATTATTAATAAACCATTTAATGAAGAGCAAATCGGTAAAATTTTAACCAAGTTCGGATCTTAGGGCTCGCACAAAAAATATTTTGAATTTTAGGCGTCCTTCATTTGTGGTTTACACTTTCTTGATGTTCGTTCTTGCCTGGTTCCCATGCTCCAGCGTGGGGACCCACATATGGTATGCATTCCCACGCTGGAGCGTGGGAACGAGAAGTAGCATTTCATATTAAAAAGTGTAAACTGTTTTTGGGCTTTAATGAAGGATGCCGAATTTTATTAAAGTTATCAGATAATCATCCGATAAGATCAATAGGAGCCATTTAGAAATGACTATTTGTTAAATCTGGATGTGAGTTTCAATATTATAATCAAAATTAAGGGTAATTTAGATGGGTGATACCAAACTTGAAGATAACCGTTTTGGCACTCTTGCAATTAAAAACGGGTTTATTACTCACCAGCAACTTAACAGGGCACTGGTGCTCCAGGAACGTGTTTTAAGCGCCTCTGGAATTTGGATAAGTATCGGCAATGTTCTTATCAAAATGAGCCATCTTACAAATGAACAAACCGAATTTATTCTGGCTGCTCAACGAAATATTGTAGACGATTCGCCAGATGCTATAATTGACGAGGCGATTTCCCTTGAAAGCTCTTCTGTTGAAAAAAAATCGTCAAAATTTGCTTTAAAAGAATTTTTCGAAATTCTCATTTCAGATGATCAAATGATCGCTTACCTTATCCCTTTAGATAAAGATCATTCAAAAATCACATTAGAGGATTTAAAAGAGTATATAAATAATAATGGCATAAAATATGGTATTATAAATGATAAGCTTTTGGAAAAATATCTTGGTCAGCCATATAAAAATAGTCAGAAATGGGAAATTGCCATTGGCGTGAAACCAGTGAGGGGAGAACCATCTAAAATAAAATATTTTTTTGATACTGACCCATTAAAAATCGGAACGGTTTTAGAAGATGGAACAACGGACTGGAAAGATAAAGGTGAAATACCCCAGGTAAAAAAAGAAACACTTATTGCTGAAAAAACTCCCAGAACCAAAGGCAAACCAGGAACAGCGGTGTCCGGCAAACAAATCTTACAGGAACCGGCTCAGGATATGAGCTTTCGTGGTGGGAAAGGTATCAGCTTTTCAGAGGATCGGCTGAAATTATATTCCAAAGTCGGTGGAATACCCAAAATCACCGAAGATGGCAAAATTAATGTGCTCTCAATACTGATCATTAAGGGCGATATTGGACTTGAAACAGGACATATTGATTTTGACGGTTATATTGATGTTTCCGGAATAGTTCAAACCGGGTATAATGTTAAAGGCCAATGTCTCAGAGCCAAAGAAATTCAAAATGCCACGATTGAGATGGAAGGTGATATTATAGCATGGAATGGTGTTTATCTATCTGATATTAAAGCTAAAGGTGATTTCAAGGCCAGCCATGTTCATAATTCAAAGCTGGAGATTAATGGAAATACAGTTGTTGAGAAAGAAATATTTAATTCAAAGATTGAAACAGGCAATAAATGTTTGATTGGCGATGGAAAAATTATTTCATCTGAAATATTTTCTAAAAATGGGGTTATTGCTCAGGATATTGGAACCAGGGCCAGCAAGGACAGCTCTTTGAATGTTGGAGTTGATAATATTCTTAAGCGAAAAATAACCCGAATGAAGGAAAATATAGCAAAATTAAAAGTTGAAAACAAAGAAATATCAGCCATTCTACCTGATTTGCAAAATTCCAGTGAAGAAATAAGCATTCAACTTGGAGAAGTCGCCCAAAAGCAGGACAATTTAATGGTTCAGGAGAGAGACCTGCAGGAACAGCTTGAAAAAGCACAAAAAAATATTAACAAAGATGAAATAAAAAAAATTGAGACAGAATTAGATGCCGTAACTCAGAAAAAAAACGAAATAGATGTTGAAGTGGATAAGCTCTTGGAGTTAGACGAAAAAATAACTGATAAAATAAAAAAGTCTGGTTTGCAAAAAAAACACCTGGATGAAGAGATTGAAAAAAACAGTGCTGAAATTGAGATTTTGGTGGAAGCCTTGAAAAATGAGAAAGTGTTAGCCATGATAAAAGTTCATGGACATATATTCAGTGGCAACACAATTAAGGGCCGCCACTCAAATATCATATTAGAAAAGGATTATTCCAGAGTGCAAATTATGGAAACCAACAAAAATGACGAGGGGATTGCGACAAAATGGCATATGAAAATATCTCCGTTAAGATAAGGAACGAGGACGAATTAACTTCTCCAACTATGCATCACAGCTTCAGGCCATCTTTGCCCGATATAAAAATACAAAAATCTTGAAATAGCTCGCTATTCCTGTAACTTTTGTACTTTTATATCGAACAAATCTGACCTAAATCTGTGCGCCTACTTGTGGAAGTTATTTCGTCCCCGTTCCTAATTGCTCGGCGAAATTTATTCTGGGCGAAATTTATTTTTTCATAATTTAAAAAAAGGCTAAAGTTAATTATCAAAAAGCCGATATTATAATTAGCGTGCGAAAATGGGTGCACGTTTTTCATCAATTCCTCTTCCTTTTTTCAGGGTGGCTCATTTCGAGCCACCCAAAACTTCCTGTTACATTTCCCTTTTTCTAATGCTTTGCCAATTGACAATTTGAAAAAACTTAATTATAGAACATAATATAGTAATTCACATAATTAATCTGCTTTTGGTAATAATAACTAATGAAACTGGTGAGCAAAATAATGAAAATCAGTCGTAACCAGCTATGCCCATGTGGAAGCGGGAAAAAATATAAAAAATGTTGTCTGAATAAAAAAACAGCACAAAAAAATATAATAAGGGGCGCTGCAAAAGAAAAGGACAAGATAAGAATAAAAAATAATTCAGACATTGCCGCCATAAGGCGTGCCGGACGTCTGGTTGTAGAAACCTTGAAATTAGTTCAAACTCATATTAGCCCTGGAATTAAAACTGATGATATTAATAAACTGGTGCATGATTTTACTATTAAAAATAATGCCATACCTGCTACCTTAAATTACCGCGGGTTCCCTAAAAGTGTTTGTGTTTCGGTTAACGAGGTAATCTGCCACGGTATTCCAGGACCCAGAGTGCTCAAAGATGGTGATATTGTAAATGTGGATGTTACATCTATTATAGATGGATATTATGCTGATGCCAATCAAACTTATTTCGTGGGAACTCCAGGGGAAGATGCTAAAAAAATTGTAAGTGTGGCCCGTGGCAGTCTAAAGGAAGGGGCTAAAATGGTTTGTGCCGGAAATACTATTGGAGATATTGGGTGGGCAATTCAAAGATATGCCGAGGCAAAGGGGTGTTCGGTTGTTCGAGAATTTGTAGGCCATGGAGTTGGTTTTGAATTCCACGAACTTCCCCAGGTGCCCCATTATGGCCGCAGAGGGACCGGCCCGCGTCTGGTGCCGGGGATGGTTTTTACTATTGAGCCTATGGTTAATCTGGGCAAAAAAGAGCTGAGTGTCTTGGCAGACGGCTGGACCGCGATAACCAGGGATGGATCACTTTCAGCTCAGTTTGAACAAACCCTTCTTGTCACCAAAACCGGTTATGAAAGCCTGACGCCTTATCCATTATAATTTGCTGTAAATTTATTGATTTTGTATATTTTCAGGATGTGTTTCAGTTGATTCATTATTCTCTGAATTAATATTTTCTGGTCTATTGTTTTCCGGCTGGATTTTTTCCGGCTGGGTTTTTTCCGGTGCCGCCTGATTCTGATTTTCTTCAGCTAATAGGGCATCTCTAATCTGATTTTCCAAAGCCTCTTGTAAACGTTTTTCGCGAATCAGTTTCAGCTCTTCTCGATGAAGTTCTTTTGCAACCACAATCCCTTGCCTGGCAAGTTTCATCCCGCCGGTTTTTAAATAGATTGCAAACGTTTTCAAGCTTTCTTTATCGTTGCGCATATAGACCGGCATACCGCGCAACAGGCTTCTAAAATTATTTTTAAGCTCTTCTGGTAGATTTAATTGTTCATTCATACTTATTTCCCGTTTAAGTTATAATCTTTCAATATATATTAATCTGTAATATTATTATCAAGTACTTTTCCATCTTCATCCAAAAATAATATTTTAAAACCATTATGATTCGCATATGTGGCAAGATCTTCAAATATTATGGCTTGAACTTCATATTTATGACCTTTTTCCCTGGGTAAATTCATAAAGCCTTGCATTGCCTCATCCTTAGTTATAAAAGCCGGGATAAAATCAATGTCCTTATTTTGATCATGCTGTCCCACTATTTTTTCATTATCACCTGGATCACTAATAATAACCCAGACCCATGAAGTCTTAGATATATTTTTTCCCATTATTTCTCCTGATTTAAAGCTTTGGTAATTTTATCAAATAAAGAATTCAAAATAAACGGTTTTGCAATAAATCCTGAACAACCCTTTTTAATCAAGCGATTAATCCGTTCGTCAAAACTGTGACCACTGGCCAAAAGAATTTTAGCTTTTGGATTTATCTTATGCAATGCCGCATAAACTTCCTCGGCATCCATATCCGGCATTATCATATCAAGAATTATCAGCGCTATTTCATTTTTGCCGGTTTTATATTTTTTTAGCGCGTCCTCACCATTAACTGCAATAATAACACGATATCCCAGTTTTTCAAGCAGGCGGCGTCCAACCTCAATCTCTAAATCTTCATCATCCACCAGCAGGATGGTTTCTCCATGTAATTTATTTTTTTTATTTAGAAAAGTTTCAGGTGATTTGATTTTAGGAGTAGGCAAATAGAGGTTAAATATTGTACCAAAACCTTTTTCACTGTTAACAGTAATAATTCCATCATGACTTCTTAAAACACCATAGGCCGATGCCAGGTCTAAATAGCTTTCATTCCCAAACTGGTGAGGTTTGAAAAATGGTTCAAAAACTTTATCCAGCTCCTTTTCATCCAATCCCTCTCCGGTATCGGTTATTGTAATTTTAACAAACCGGCTTTGTCGCAGTTTATAAGTCTCTATAAACTTATCTTCAAGGCTTATATTTTCGGTCTGAAGAAAAAGATTTCCACCCTTTGGCATGGCATTGGATGCGTACTCAAAAAGAGTTAAAAAAACCTGACCAATTTGAATCCTGTCGACTTCGACCTTCCAAAGGTCTTTGTGGCATGTAGTGTGAATATTGATATTTTTTTTATTTCTGGAAAACATTCTGGAAGTGCGAACTAAAATTTTATTCAGATCCGAAGGCATCACTATATAACGTCCGCCCTTTGCCAGATTCATCAGCTGTTTGGTGAGGTTAATCCCGGAGTCTAAACATTTGTTAATACGCTGAAGATTTTTAAAATGTGGGCTTTCCAAATCAGTAGTCATTTGCATAATAGAAACATTGCCCTGAATTCCCATTAGTAAATTATTAAAATCATAAGATATTCCTCCTGCAAGGACTCCGATTGCCTCCATTTTAAGTATTTGCTGCTGATGTGATTCAAGCTGTTTTTGCTCCAGCTGAGTCTGCAGGTCTTTGATTTTTTTTTCTAATTCCGCCTTTGTATGCTCACTGGCCATCAGGCATATTCCTTTTTTTTATTAGAGATCACGCAAATCCTTTGAAGGAGAGTTTTTTTTACTCAGAAAGTCAGTTTTTATTTTATTCATAAATTCGAAATCTTTGAGACTACGCTCAGCAATTAGCTGTTCTACTTCATTTTTATCTAAACCCATCAAAATTTTATATGCATGATATTTTGTACGGCAAAAATAGATATCAAATTTTTTCCCAGAGCCGGATTCCCTGAATATTCTGATGCCGGGAATATCGCTGTTGCTGATAGATTGCGCTTCAGTGTTAATCAAAAGCGGTTCAACATCATGCTTGTTTTGCCAGGGTATAACAGCGCCATCCATGTCTAAATCCGGATCCATAATTGATCGCAGCTTTTCAGTTACTCCACCAACCGCCAGGATTATATCGCCTGTTAATGAGCCGGTGACTCCGAATTGTTGGCTAACAGGTTTTTTGATATAATCTGAAACTAGGGCAATATCCATAGCTACTGAGGCGCTGTCCCCTTCCACACCGCTATGCGCTTGAATATATTCAATATGCATTTCCTGACCAAGGTAGGGCGCTCCCACTTTCTTTAATACTTTTTTGATTGAAGCCCTTACATTTTGCGCGGCAGCCTTGGCAATCTCTCCAATTTTACCTGGAGCAACGACTTTATCACCAACGCCGGAAATAATCTGACAGTGAATCGGTAAGGGCTGGCCTATCATTTTACCGCTTGATTTGGATTGGATAACAGCCAGCCCCACCACGTATCCAATGGAATCAGTCATGGCGCTGATATATTTTTTCAGGTCCTTGCGACTTTCCACTACTTCCAGGGCAAGGGCGCTTTCCAGGCTTAAATGCTTTTTAAGAGCCTTTCTAACATGGCCAGCTCCAACAAGTGCTGAATTATCTAAAATAGCCTCATATTCAGCGGTTTTAATAATGCCGTTAATTGGCCTTAAAATACTGCTTAATTTCCCGTCACCCGATCGGCAGCGAAGCTCTTTAATGATTTCCATTACTGCATTGCGGGAAAACTCTCTTTCTTTGAGTTGATAATCATCCGGCAGGGCTTTAGAAAAAATTATTTCACTTCGTTTTTTAACCCCCTCATAACCTTCTTTTTCAATGACCTCACCCCATGTTTCCTTAAATTCACAACCCAGCTGCTCAATTTCCTGTTTGATGTATTGAGCTGTCTCCCTTATGGTATCCGGAGTTTCCTGAACTGAGCTTTCCAGGTGAATAATCTCTCCCTTATCTTCAATCCTGCTTAAAAAAGCTCCATCGCCTTCCTTTTGAAGATATTCCAGAGTATCATAATTACAGCAGGAGATAATTATATTTTTCGCTTTTAGATGATTTTCCGCTTTATCAGCTGACCCGCTACCGGCATTTTTGCCTCCCTCTAGAATATATTTCTTGTTTTGCATGATTTCCAGCAGATCAGCCATATAACCTGCTTTTATAATTGTTTTAAGTTCATCAAGATAAATAATTGAAGCCTTTGCATGGGCACCAAGAAAGGCCCTTTTATGGGGAGGCGTGTGAAGATTTCCTGATTGGTATGGGTCATGACGAAAACCACCTTTCATATTTCTCGCATCTGGTTCAGCAACTCTGACCATCAGGTTTTTGTCGTTTCTTGGATCATAAAGTACTTCCGGGACCATATCCGATAGGTGTTTAACTTCATTTTGAGCTCTGTTATGAGTCTCCTGCTGCATTTTTTCCTGAGCCTTATGATTATTCTCCTGCATAAACATGAAAATCGATCCCATGCCGACCAGCCCTGTAAAAATAAAGGCCGTGGGGAAAAAAAATCCAATAAAGACACTAAAAAAAGTTGCTAAAAGCAAAAAATTTCTAACTTTGCGAACAGCTTTTATTTCAGCTTGCAGATTGAAGCCCTCTACATTATTGCGCGCGCTTTCAATTCGTTCATTTAGATTGATCAATAGCTGATCTATCTTTTTGGGATTTTCATATGAAAATCGAATATGATTTTGATCTTTGCCGGGATATGCAATAATTGCAGATTTGGGCCGAAGATAATCCCCAAGAGATTCTTCCAATACCTGATTAAACATATTGGCCAGCATTGATTTTCCCGTACCTGGTTTGCCGATCATCAGGATATGGCCTTTATTTTGAGCAATTTTGCGAATGGCTGCTTTGCCGCGATCCTGAAAAATAACCCTTTCAATGGGATCATCCGGCAATTTGATCTGGGATGTATCTGTAAAATAGGCGAGATTTTTTTTTAAAGTAGCTGGATAATCCAATAACTCATTTATTATATTTAAATCATTTTTCATTTTGATATCCACGGATGGAATCCAGTAAATAAAATTTGCCTGCGTCTGAGATAACAGCGATTTTATCAATTTCCGCAAAAAGTTGCGGCAGCTTTTCTTTAAGCGGTTCCAAAGCTCTTAAATCATGCAAAACAGCAATATCCGTCACCAGTTTGTGCTCACCACAATCAGAATCCGGAATAAAATTCAGCGAAATTCCAATTTGCATTAAAGGCAGCAAATTCAGCAGAATATCCTGGTCAGTATGTTTCAAAGCGCACGTTTCTATTGCTTTTTGATAAATTCTCGGCATATGAACTGCTGAATATTCAATTTCCAGTTTATTATTAAAAAAAAGCTTTTGGGGCTTGGCTTTACCTGCAACACATTTGTTAAGGGATAATTTAAACCTTATATCAGCTCTAAGGGATTGCTCTAAAAGTTGCGCATAGCTGATCAGGCGTGAGCTTTTTACCCAATATTGTGGCTGATCCTTAACTCCCATAACACAGTATCGACTTTTCCCATCTTTCATAAATTTTATCAATCGATGGATATTGCGATAATTAAATTTAGAAAAATCAAAGCCGCGGATGTCAAATAATCCATCCGCAATATGAGCCATATCCAGCCTTGCACCCACATTTTTTAATAAATTGCGATTTAAATAATTTGTTTGGCTGTCTATATCCCCCTGGATATTAAGGTAAGAACGATTACCGGCCAGGTCCTTGCAAATTCCCAGGATTTTTGATATCCGGCTGGTTTCAAGCCCCTTTAGTTGCTTAATGATTATACTATATGGTAAAAGCTTATTGTTAAGATTATCTATATGGGCCTTAAAATTTTTATCTGCTAAATCAGGTATAGGGTCGGGTACCTTTGCGATATAACTTTTGGGAGGATAGACTGGCCTATCCATTTGGGCCTGGTATTTTGCAGGTAAAATTCGACTGATTTTATTTTTTATATTATAGAGCCACGACTGTTGATAGTGGACTTCAAAACCAATTAATCTTTGATTAACTTCAATTGGTTGAGGGCTCAGTAAATATTTGGCAAAATCTGATATCTGGTACTCTTTAATCGGTTTACCGAACTCGTTTGATAACCCAGACAGCTTATCAAGGTTAATATATTTCCCGGGACGGATAACCCAGATATCATTATTTTTTTTATATTTCAAATGCTTATCCAATATAATGATAAGTCCTTTAAAAAGAGTGCCTTTTAAAAACTTGTTTTAAATAATTAAAAACAATTCAAAAAAGAATCAGATAATTCATAAACGATCGAATTCATAAACAATCACATGCAATCTTTGTACAAATAAACTATATTCGCCACGAAAATGTTAATATTTATCATATAATTATAAACCGGTCAATTAGTTTTGGGAGAGGAACAGGGTAAACAATTTGAATAAATGTGGTATCTAATTTTATCGCAATTAACACCATGGAGAGTATAATACCCACAAGTAGGCGCACAGATTTAGGTTAGGTTTGTTCGATCAACCCGATCTATAATTAGGTACAAAAGTTGCATGAATAGCGAGCTATTTCAAGATTTTTGTGCCTATTTCAGATCGGGCAGATCAGGCAAAGATGGCCTGAAGCTGTGATGCATAGTTGAGGAAGTTATTTTGTCCTCGTTCCTTAAGGTAGCGCTTTGTTGGCTGTTTTTATGTAAAAAGATCATAATTTCAAATTTTTCAGATGACTATTAATACGCTTAATATCTAACTCATCAGGATCAAATTCTCCACCAATCCACTCAAGCATGGATTCGTGTTCTTCGTGCTTTGGGTTTTGAATAGTCTCTAAAAAATCAGGATACCCCCAAATGCCTCCACAATCTTCAGGTGGGCATGCCTTTTTGCCCTTGATTACTATTGGGGATTCGGAAAAATCTAATGGTAAAGTTTTTTCTAGAACGATCTTATGATTCCAGCCATCTCCAAAATCGTATTCGT
>JASFBJ010000172.1 GCA_030149585.1 Desulfobacterales bacterium
CATCCGGTTTCTCCGTTGTTGTTTCCCCTTTTGGAACCGTTGGGGCAGGCCCCTGGGGAGTTTCATCCGGTTTCTCCGTTGTTGTTTCCCCTTTTGGAACCGTTGGGGCAGGCCCCTGTGCCTGCCCGTTTTTGGTTGAGGTTTTAGTCTCGTCCGCCGCGTCGGGTTGTCTCGTTTTATCTGTCATCGCTTCACCTTTTGATAGTTTAATGGTTGGCTTGTTAGTTAAAATATCCCGCATGGAACCAACTTCATCCGCCATGCCGGCTTTGACGGCTTTTTCTCCCGTTAAAACAAAGCCATTTCCAAAATCGCTCTCTACAGTCTGGGCATTCACCCCGGTGTACAAAGCAACACTGTCTATGAATTCAGCAGCCAATTCAGTGGCCAATCCCTGGTATGCTTTCTGTCCTTTGGGATCAGCTGGACTGATATTCTTCATGGGGGATTGTTTGGAGGTGATTGTATATTCTTTTATTCCTCGTGATTCCTGGGCTTCACTATAATCTGTAAATCTGAAAATCACCCCGATGGATCCCAACAAAGCGGTTGGATCGGCAACGCGTATTCCGCAAGCAGAATAAATCCAATAGGCAGCACTGGCACACATCCCCTGGGCATATCCCACAATCTCCTTTTCCCCTCGAGCTTGATAAATCATCCGCGCGAATTCACCCACACCAGTAATTGCTCCCCCGGGGGAATTGATATGCAAAACAATTCGTTTAACAGATTTATCAGCCAGGGCGGCCTGGAGGTTTCGAGTAGCGACCTGGAGATTGGTACCGAAATAAAAGATATTGTAAAAGATGGGGCCGCTGATATTGATTATCGTGGTATCCCCCTCTTTTTGTGCATAGCTGATCCAATCCCTCGACCGGTCAGCAACCAATGCGGATGGGTCAACATCGCCATTGGGGCCGGTGATCAAACTGGAAATGGATTCCAGGGCAGATGGCAAAATCGCCCAGGTTTGTGTTCCGAATGTTTTAACCAGGTTGTCTTGCATGGTTCCTCTTTAATAATTGAGCTTTCAGTTTAACAACGTTTTTTCGCCCTGCAAGGTTTTGAGGTGTGAAATGAAACCATTTCACACCCAAAGTTTTTCATCTTCAAAGGGGATTGGTTTAAGATAAGCGCAAAACCATAAAAAAGAGGAACGGTGGCTTATTCAGAAAAACAGATTAACCAGGTTAAAGAGCTCATTGGGCAGGGATTGGATCCAGCCTACATTGAAAAGCAGACAGGCGTCCCCATCCGGACACAACGAAACTGGAGAAGGAAAGAGGGGTGGATCGTCAACAGCGACATTCTAACCAGCCTGGAGTTTCGGATCCAGGAGCTCGCTTTTTTGGACAAACCAACAAAGGAGGAATTAAAACTCCTGGATCTACTGCTGGAAAAGCTCACTAAACTCAGAGCCCAAAAAGAAAAGCTGGAAAACAGGCACCTAAAAAAGAATCACGCTGGCAAGATCCGGAAAAAGAAAAATGACTTTTCAGGCATCGACCTGGACCAGGTAGAACGTCCTCCCTTTTTTCAGTACCAGCTGGATTTTCTGAACGACCTGGCGCATGACCGGTTTTACCTGAAAAGTCGTCAGATCGGATTTTCCTGGGTGGTTGCCTGGGAAGCGTTGCTGGACGCCCAAAAGAGTGGAAAAAACAAGATCTTTATTTCAGCATCCAAAAATCAGGTCGGACAGATCAGGTCTTATGTTAAGGAATTCGCACTGAAATATTTTAGTGTTGAGATGACCGGTACCGACAAAACCACCATTATCAATGTGGATGGCGATCTGGTTGAATTCATCTACCTGTCAACCAACAGCGTCACCACCCAGTCCTTTCATGGCGACCTTTACATCGATGAGTTCTGCTGGATTCCAAAACTCAGGGATATCTTAGACACTGCCCTGGCCCAGGCCAGCCACGACAAATACCGTGTCACCTATTTTTCAACCCCGTCCATTAAATCGCACTATGCCTATAACATCTGGATGGGACTCGATGAATTCGGCAAAAAAGTCGATGACGATATCTCCCGCAAGGAGATCACTATTCACGACGCGATCAAAGGCGGCTGCAACCTGTTTAACCTGAAAAAGCTTAAGAAACGGTTTACGCCCAGGCAGTTTGCCTTTCTATTCCTTTGTAAATGGATTGATGACGAGGGATCCATTTTCAAGATGCACGACCTGGAGGCCTGTTATTACAAAACACGAGTTAAAACCGAAGACGGAAAAACCATCCTGGAAAACGCGAATCTGCCGGAATATAGGAAAACCGGAAATCCCATTTACATTGGATATGACCCAAATGGAGGTGGAAAGAGCGGGGATTCGGCATCGATAGCGACGGGGGAACACAGGCAGGACAGGTTAAGGATTATTCGCAGTAAGACCTTTAACAACCAATCGATCAACTGGCAAGCCAATATCATAAAAACCTGGGTCAAGAAATACAAAGCCGGGTTCTTAGGAATCGACGTCACCGGAATTGGAGAAGCGGTCTATAACCTGATTAAGAATCTGCCAAAAGAGGTCGACTGGCCGCTCACCATCAAACGATTTACCTATGACAGAACCAACAAGATCGATCTGATTCTGCACGTGGAAAGAATCGTCGCCGGCAGAAAGCTGGAGTTTGATCACCGTGAAAAAATGATCCTGCAGTCGTTTCTGGCCATCAAGGCTGCCATAACAGGAGCGGGCCGTTCCACCATTGTAGCGGACAGGAAAAAGGGAATCGGTCACGCCGATCTATTTTTCGCGATCGCTCACCTGGCATACAATTACCCAATCAAGGATTCAAAACTTCATTCAGCAATCAGTGTGGGAGTCTCCAACGGATCCAGACCCAAGTCCGGGAAAACCCCCTCAAAATCAAGACCGACATTAACCTCAATAGGAGTATCAAATGGAAAGCACAAGCGGTCAGCCTAACAGGAAAGCACAGGGGCTTGCCCCGACAAATATAAAACCCATGGGAAACGTCAGTAAATACATGGACACCAGAAAACCGTGGGCGGAAGCCCAACAAGGAACAGATGCCGATGAAGTTTGGCACAATCCGCCCATTAAACCAGATTTTCTGGCCAGGCTGCTTAGAATGTCAGCATTGCATGAATCAGCCATTGATTTTAAGGCCCGCCTGGTCAGCATGGGGTACCACCCTCACATAACCAATAAATACTATGTTGAACCATTAAAACCCGGTGCTAGTAAAGCAATGGTCAAAAAGTACTATGAGACTCTATACGCCTTTTATGAGTTTCTGCCGCTGAATGATTTTTATGCCTACCTGCATGACAGCTTTACCTTTGGCAACAGCTACCTGGAAAAAATTCAAAACAAGAAAGGATCAAAGGTGGCAGGACTTAGAAAGCGAAACGCCCGCTTAATGAGAATCCTGAAAAAAGACAAAGGATATGCCATCGTCCTTAATGATAAGCTCGCAAAGAAATATTCGATTGATCAGATCATCCACAAAATATCTCCCTGTTCTGAGTCTGATTATTATGGACTACCAAGGTACACCGGCGCTATCAACGATATTATCTTATCTGACGCAGCCAGGACGCAGCGGATTAATTTTTATGACAACAACGGGTACCTGGGTGGGTTGATCGTCGCCAACCTGAATGTGGACGACGTGGACGAGGATGGAAACTCAGCCACAGAAGACCAGATCGTGGATGATATAAACACCGCCCAGACCCCAGGGCAAGGCAGAACGGTTTTGTTAAATTTGAGAGGGGATGACACCATTGAAGACGTTTCAAAAGTCCTGCAGTACATGGATACAACCGTGCAGCTGGCCAAAGATGATTTCAAGGTGACAACAGACACAGCAACCAGGTCGCTCTATGAAGCCCACCAAACCCCTCCGGAATTGCTCGGTACCGTTTTGAATAATAAATTCAGCACAGACCTGTCCAAACTGCTGGCCAACTATTACAAAATGGTGATCAAACCGATCGCAGACCTGGTGATCCAGGAAATAAACTCCCAGATAGACCCGGAAAATTGGATAGATTTAAAACCGGAATTTCTGGTCGAAAACACTGAAAAAACAGAAAAAGAGGATTGATAACATTTATTTTTCCCGATAACATAAGTCAACACCTTCAGGGAGAAACCATGAACATTGTCAAAGCCCGCTGCACCTGCGGGAGCAGAGCAACGATAATCAGAACCAAACCCATCGACGCCGAGATAACAATTCTGACCGCCTGCTGTGACAACCAGGAATGCCAACGAGTATTCCAGGTTTCTCTCTCCTTTCATTCTGAAATCATCCCGCCGATTTCGCCTCAACAGATCCCTGCTGAGTAGCAGCTTACTATTTTTGATGGATGTAGTTGATGATCTGCCATTGTCTAGAGGCAACAAAAAACAACTTTTATTTGTACTCTTTTTGCATTGTTGATATAATGTGCATCTTGCTTTGGCATACCTTTTCTTAATTTTGTAACAAAAAAAGCATTGACTAACTTATTCATTCACTGTTTATTAGATTTTGCACAAAAAAACACTTGTATTATTGTATTACTACATGTTGAAAGATGATAATTATCATTTTTGATAGGGTATCTGGTCGATCTCCAAACAAAATAAAAAGGCATACAGCCTCTCATACTCAATCATAACGGCTTTTTTCAATATTCGGCAACAAAAAAAGCCACATTTGAAAGATATCGGTTTAAAAACAAACCTTTTGTGGCTTTTTTAAAGAGATTTTCCAAATATCTCATCTTATTGTAAAAATTTCACACTTTTTGCTTTTCTTGGAAAAATAGTTATATAATAATTTAAAAATAATAATAAAAAAATCATTAGATATTTTATCATTTGGCTTTCTAAACCCTTGTCAACCAAGAGATATCTATACATTAGGGTAATCCAATCAGTGTCATAAAAAGCATTTTTCAAATCATTTTCGTCGCACCTGATTTGTGCCACTAATAAAAGGAGTTTTATGTACACATCACAACAGAATAAAGGAATTATACCTCTCCTATTTGGAAACGGAGTATTTGATCAAAACCTAGATTCTCGTGGTTCTGATATTAGAGCAGACTTCAACGACATGGTTAATCATCTGGTCAAACTATACCAAAAGGGCTCAATTTCTAAAGAGGCTTTAACCGCAGTGTTAAAACACACTTCATGCGTTTACATCGAATCGGAAATCACAGATCGCATTGAACAAGCTTTCAGAAACAAGGATCTTTTTGGCAAAGTTTCGATAGGATTACCCTAATGACTGAAGAAAACAGCAAAGAACTTGAAAAAGTCGACACTCAAAAAGCTGAAGACGGCAATACTGACAAAGAGAACACAGAAGAAGGCTTGGGGGCAATTCCAGATGAAGTGCTTAAAGGAATACCCCTTAAAGAAAGAAAGGAAATAAGCCGTATTATGATGAGCAGTAGCAGTATGATGGGGAGAATGCCAAATCCCATGATGGAAAAAATTACTCCAGAACATATAGACAAAATTTTAGATCATGCTGGTAAATCAGATGAACGAGCGTATGAGGATCATGGCACATCACGCAAGTTCACTCTTGCCTACGTGCTTATAAGTATTGCTCTTTTTATTTTTTTGACTCTTTATTTAGTTGAAACTAATAAAGCGTTATATTTAGAAATATTAAAATTAGCAATCACCTTCGTTGGTGGTTTTGGTGGTGGTTTTGGCATAAAAACTTATATAGATCGAAATAGATAACCCTCAGAAATTTTTCCCTACCGTGTGATAGCACCTTTTTTTTTACTACCCGACATAACAAGTTCCCTTAATCACGTCATGTCCCCCGATTTCTAAACTTTCAACCTACCTGATATTCCTAATTGATCAATATAAATTATCAACCAAACCAACAATACAAAAAAGGGATGAAGAAAAATTGGTGCACTCCAAAAAAGAACTGACTTGGTACCGACTTTCATTTTATCATCCTCTTTTCTATTTGTTACCCAACCTAAACGCTTTGACATTTATTTTCGCAAGCATAAGTAAAGTCGGCTTGAATTCAGGAGGCGTTTTCTTAAATCCGTTTCGATTTAACCAGAGCAGCTCTCTCCGGCTAATTTTTATCAGATTATCCAGGCTACAGTTAAGAACGTCGCCATCTTTAAATATCACAACATCTCCCTTGCTAACAGGCCCGTGTGCAGCTTCCCAAATAACTGTATGTTTGTGACGCCAGGTTCTTGGTTCAGCAGTTTTAATTAGAATATATCCGTCTTTGGAGCAAATTCGTTCCGATCCAACAGACTTCCAATTCACTGGTTTATTCCCTTTTTGAAAACTGCCGCTATTTGGTTTGCAAATTCCTTTGCCTTTTGTTCCTGCGTTATGGGGTAAATGTCCTTTTTTAAACCGCCCGTCGTTGCCGGTTGTCCATCCTTTTCGCCTACAAAGTCCTTTTATCTGATCTTTGGTTTTTGTGGTACTAAAATTTTTGTTAAAAGCCGCTGTGAGTTTATCGCGCGGCATTGTTTTTCTTTTACGAACAAAGGCGAGCTGCTCCTCAGTATAAAAAAAGCTCATGGCTTATGCTCCACTTGCAGCATTTCTGGAAGATCAGGAATTAATCCATCTCCTTGGGCGGCTCTTTGACCATCCAAAACCAATCTCCCATTTTCAATGATTTGTTTTGATACTCCTGTCACCGCTTTTGTTCTGGATATTTCCTTTTTAAGGTCTTCCTCAGAAATATCCTCCTCAGACAATCTTTCCAACTGCGCGAAAAGATGGTTGTTTAAATCAATCAGTTTGTTTTTCATGTTTTATATCTCCTCCGATAAGTGTTTTTCTATCACTTTAATGCAGTTATTTATCTCCTCAAGATCGGTATATTCAATGTCGATTTTTCCGTTATCTGACTCTTCAATATCGAGTTTGAGTCCTTTTAGATAATTTAACGCTATTTCTTTTTGCCTCATAATAGTCTCCAATTATTGATCACCAGCCAATTCCTTCTCCATTGTTCTCTCCACAAAATGACAAGGCCGTTCCCCATTCTTAGCCGCCTGGATCTGAATTTGTTGGATCAAATCTTTCTCCAAATGATAAGCCACATATTTCTTCTTTTTCGGTCCCTTTTCCTTTTTTGCGGTTTTGGTTTCCTTTGGTTTTTCCGGTGTGGCTTTTTCCTTTTTTCCACCCTTGATAAAATCCTTGGCTTTGTTCAGTTGCTTTTGTCGGTCTTTCAGATTCATGTTTTGCTCCTAAAGATAGGTTTTGATTTGGTCTGCGATGAGTGCAATTCCTGAACCGGGATAATCACCAGGTCAGAATAGACCAGGGCGGTTCTGGTTTTTTCTCCAGCTTCACTTTCTCCCGGGCAATCGATAAAGATGTACTTGTATTGTTCTGTCAGCTCCTCCAGTCTTTCCAGGGTGAGCTCCTCCAGTCCGTAAAATTCCACATTGATCTTGAGATCTGAATCAGCAAACTTTTCCTTATTCATGATTCGGTTATTATGCCAGGAAAACAGACACCCCTGGGGATCCATGTCAATAATGCATGCGTTGTTAAAATGCTCGGCCAGGCATAATGCCAGGGTTGATTTACTGATCCCACCTTTCGTTCCCACCATCGCGATAACTTTTCCCATGATTCCTCCTTTGGAATACTAGTATTATTGTATTATTGTATTATTGTATTATTGTATTATTGTATTATTGTATTATT
>JASFBJ010000173.1 GCA_030149585.1 Desulfobacterales bacterium
AATCGGCTATTAGGTATTTTAACTATTTAAAAAGAACTTCAAACGCATAACCAGCCACTGCCATAAATTCTGTTCCATCACCACAGAGCACCAGGCTATATATCTGCTTCTACGCCTGCTTATGATTTTAAGGCTTTGTATGATGAAAGATATTTGAAGAAATAATAAAGAGACATAACCAAACACTAAAGTTGACCGGGGTATAGCGAGCCGATTCGGAATTTGCTCGCTTTAACATAAACCTTTAATCATGCAGGATTTGTTGGCAATATGACCCCCCGGCAACTTAGCTCTGCGTTAGTTTGCAAACAAAATCAGATGAAGGGACAAAGGCTAAAGACTCATTTTTGACGATTACTCAAACCGCAAAAAAGCTGGGTGTTAACTCTTACAAATATATATACGATCGGATTTCTAAAACGTTCAGTATGCCCTCTCTTGCCGATCTAATTCTTCAGAAGTCACTACTACAGATAGAATAGGCACGTTTTCGAAACCATCCAGGTTTGCCAATATATTCTTGAACTACAGGATGCTATATTCTCACCGTATCCCTTCAACAATGCGCGCACTCAATTTTGTGTAATTTTTTTCCTCACACGCATTGGTGCCCATAAGGGATATAGTCACGAGAATGTTTGGGCGTGAAAGCGGGCGATTCGGACCCTTTTCCATGCTTTTTGAATAGGATACAAAAAAGGGTTTATCCTCTCTGAATAAACCCTTTTTTTATTTCACGATGTGTAAAAATGATAGATTGCTGTTTGGTTTGCTTTGTGCTATAGAAAATTTATTAGTTATTAACTAATTCTGTTTTTTTAATGGATTTAATAATAGAGGAGATTAAAAATGGATATTAAAGGTAGTATCGCAGTTGTTACCGGGGGAGCTTCAGGCCTGGGTGAGGCCACTGTCCGCTCATTTGTTAATGACGGCGCAAAAGTCGCGATTTTTGATTTTGATGATAAAAGAGGTCCATCTCTGGCAGATGAACTTGGAGATGCAGTTATTTTTTGTAAAACGGATGTATCTGATGAGCAATCGGTTAAAGATGCGATTAATAAAACCGTTGAAACTTTTGGAGGAATTCAGATAGCTGTTAATTGTGCTGGAGTGGGTACTGCCGCTAAGGTTTTAAGCAAAAAAGGGCCTGTTCCGATTGCTGATTTTAACCGCACAGTTCAGATTAATTTAATTGGAACCATGAATGTTGTCCGCCTGGCTGCCGAACAGATGATGAACACAAAGCCCAATGCAGATGGCGAAAAAGGCGTAATAGTCAACACGGCCTCGGCAGCTGCCTATGAAGGCCAGATTGGTCAGGCCGCCTATAGCGCCTCAAAAGCCGGAGTAGTTGGAATGACATTGCCCATTGCCCGTGAATTTGCCGATTATGGAATCAGAATAATGACCATTGCACCAGGGCTCTTTGAAACCCCAATGCTGGCCGGTTTGCCGGAAAAAGCCTTAAAAGCGCTGGCAAATATGGTTCCTTTTCCCAAACGACTCGGCAAACCTTCTGAATATGCCATGCTGGCTAAACATATAGTTGAAAATCCTGTCTTAAACGGTGAAACCATCCGCCTGGATTCCGCTATTAGAATGGCTGCTAAATAGATTAGGTATAAACTGTCTCAAATATAAAACCGGCTTAATTGAAAGGAGAATAAAATGAGGGAAGTGGCAATTTTAGGCGTCGCCATGACCAAATTCGGAAATTCTGAAAGAACAAATATGGAAATGTTTGCCGAAGCAGGTCTCGAAGCCATTAATAATTCCAACATCGAAGCCAAGGAGCTTGAAGCTCTGTTTTTCGGTAATTGTCTGGGAACATTTGAAGAGGGCCAGATGCATATGGCTGCCTTTGCGCATTCAGCTCTTGGAATGCGCATGTCAGCCCCATCCACCAGATTTGAAGGGGCTTGCGCTACAGCTACAGTGGCAGTGCGCCACGCCGCTCTTTTGGTAGGGGCCGGCGTATATGATATGGTTATTGCCGGTGGCGCAGAAAGAACAACTGCAATGGGAACTCCACTTGCAACCCGGACATTTGCCATGGGATGTCAAGCCCAGTACGAAACCCCACTTGGGATTACATTTCCCGGAGTTTTTGGAATGGCTGCCCATATGTACTCTAAAAAATATGGGATTCCCATTAAAGAACTAAAAAGGAATATGGCTGAAGTTTCTGTTAAAAATCATTTCCATGGAGCCAAAAATCCAAAAGCTCATTTTAAAAAAGAAATCTCTGTTGAAAAAGTACTTTCAGGGGCATTTATTGCTGATCCTCTGCAACTGCTTGACTGCTGCCCTTTTTCCGACGGAGCAGCGGCAGTAGTAGTTGCTTCGGCAGACAAAGCCAAACAACTGGTAGATAAACCAATCTATATTGCCGGAACTGGCCAGGCTGCAGCAGGTCCTTTATACCATCAACAGGATTTAACCAGGGTAATAGCCAGAGAAGTATCTATGAAGGGAGCTTATAAGCAGGCAGGTATCGGCCCTCAGGATATTGATGTTTGTGAACTGCACGACTGTTTTACGATTGCCGAAATTATGGCTATTGAAAGCATGGGCTTTTATGAATTCGGAAAAGGCTATGATGCGGCTGCCAAAGGAGAAACCAGACTTGGCGGGAAGATTGTAGTTAATCCTTCAGGTGGTCTTAAATCCAAGGGCCATCCCATTGGTGCCACAGGTGCGGCTCAGGTTACGGAAATTGTTGAGCAGCTTAGAGGAGAATCAGGCTCCAGACAGGTGGAAGGCGCAAAAATCGGACTTGTAGATACCCTGGGTGGAGATTTTGGAACTGTTTGCAATATTATTTTAAGGAGCTAAACCATGAACGCAGAATGCACTTTTGAAGAATATCAAAAAGGTCTGGCGGAAGATAAGCTTTTAGGGGTTTTATGTGCTGACTGTAACGCTGTTACAGTACCCCCGCAAGCTGTCTGCTGCAAGTGCGGCAGCCAAAAACTGTCAGCAAAAGAGCTTGGCAAAACCGCAACACTTAAATCCTATACCGTGATTCGAATAGCCCCTGACGGGATGAATCCACCCTATATTGTAGCTCTTGCTGAAACTGATGACGGGCCCTGGGTGATGGGCAATCTGGTTGGGCTTGATCCGGAAAAAGCTGATATAGAGCTTATTGGGAAAAAAATAAGCATATCAAGCCAGGAGGTTAAAGGCGATATCTATGCTATTGGTGATATCCGCGCTTTGACCTTTAACCTGCAGTAATTTCTAAAATTACGAACTTATTTTTCTTAGCAAAAACCCTTGGTAAAATACATCTGGTCGCTGCCTCCTTTTGATAGGAGGCAGGGACCAATTAAATCAAGAAATGTAATTTAGTTGTTTTTTTGTTTCGTATAAGGAGTTTTATAATGGCAATTAAACAGGAATTACTGGATATTCTGGTTTGTCCTCAATGTAAAGGCGATCTTGAACTGGATACCGATGAAAATACTTTGAAATGCCATAAATGCAAGCTGATATATGAAATTTATAATGATATTCCCTGCATGCTGATTGAGAAAGCAAAACCCTTTTAATCTGATATTCAAACAAGACCTTTGAGACCTGATAATAAAATGCGATTCAAGATTTTATGAGCCGGCCGGTTAAACCTCAGCCGGCCAAGCTGATTGTGGGCTTTTTTACACCAGACAAGCAGCTTCTCAATCAAATATTTGATGCTCTGACTGCTGATTTCGGCGCTGCTGATATGGTGAGTCCCTGGCTGGCATTTGATTATACCCGCTATTATGAAGCTGAAATGGGAGGCCCTCTTTTCAGACGTATGATAGCCTTTAAAGATCTGATCAAACAAGATGATCTGGCAAGAATTAAAATAATTACAAATGCCATTGAGGAAAAGTTTTCTCAAGATAACTCAAGAAAGGTCAATCTTGATCCTGGATATATGCTGGGAGAACGTTTTGTCCTGGCAACAGGGAAAAACTACACTCATAGAATATATCTGGGGCTGAAGATCTATGCTGATTTGACATTGATTTATCAAAAGGGAGCCTTTCAGACACTGCCATGGACTTATCCTGATTACGCGGCACCTGATATGCTTCTATTTTTAAATCAGGTTAGAAATAAATACCTGGCGGATTTGAAACAAAATCGCAATTAAAAATTCCTCGTGATTCGGAGATTAAACATCTATGATAAAAAGCATGACGGCTTTTGCCGGCTTTCAGCACAGCTCAGACAAAATAACCGTAACAACCGAAATTCGGTCTTATAACAGCCGGCATCTTGATATTTCCCTGCGCGTTCCCCATGGATTTCAGTCCCTGGAAGAAAAGATCAAGTCCTTTATCAGTAATAAGGTTGTCAGAGGGCGTGTGGAAATCCGAATTAGTATTCAGGAGGAGTCAGAGGAATCAAACGCTTTTGAAGTGAATTTCATAAAAGCCTCCGCCTTTCATAAGGCTCTTTCCCAATTAAATGATAAACTGGAACTTAAGGGAAGTATCCCCTTAGAACTTGTTTTAAGCGGAGGCGGAATAATAAAGCCTCTTGAAATCCAAAAGGATATGGATCTTTATTGGGATGTTATAAAACAATCCCTTGATCAGGCTTTAACAGATCTGGATCAAATGCGAGCCACTGAAGGAGCCTATCTTGCGGATGATTTTGATAAACGTTTAAAATTTATCCACCAAAAATTAAAACAAATCAATGATCAGTCTCAAAATTTATTACAGGTTTACACGGAACGTTTAAAAGATAGAATCACTGTTTTAACTTATGGGATTGTTGAACTGGACCCAGCCAGGATAACTCAGGAAGCCGCTATTCTGTCTGATAAAAGTGATATTTCAGAAGAACTTACCAGATCATTAAGCCATCTTGATCAATTTCAAAAAATAATGGAGGCAAAAGAACCTGGGGGTCGCAAACTGAATTTTCTGTTACAAGAGTTAAACCGTGAATTTAATACCATGGGATCAAAAATAGGCAATGCTGATACAGCTCATATCATAGTAACGGTAAAAGCAGAGCTTGAAAAATTGAGGGAGCAGGTCCAAAATGTCGAGTAAAATAAAACAACCTGATAAAAAAATATCGGATACGCAATTACTTAATATCGGATTCGGCAATACAGTTGTAGCGAAAAAAATTGTTACTATTTTAAATCCAGGTTCAGCGCCAATGAAAAGGCTGAGGGATGAAGCCCGCAAGGATAAGCACCTTTTGGATGCAACCCATGGCCGCAGAACCCGGTCTATAATCATTCTTGACAGCAATCATATTGTGCTGTCCGCTATTCAGCCTGAAACCATTTCTCAGCGCTATGAATTATTAATGGGCTCTGCAACCCACAAAGAACACCACTGTGCAGCTTTGTTAGATAAACCGAATTCAATTAAAACACCTTGAAAAAAGAATAATGCAAAAAGGTACCTTATATATAATTTCAGCTCCTTCTGGAGCAGGCAAGACCTCTTTGATCAAATCAGTAAAAAATAAATTACCTGATCTTCTTGTTTCAGTCTCTTATACTACACGGCAAATCAGACAAAAAGAGGTCCCGGGAAAAGATTATAATTTTATCACAGAGACTGAATTTAAAAAAGGCATTGATAGAGGCCGCTGGCTGGAATGGGCACTGGTTTATGGAAATTATTATGGAACTTCAGCCGGTCTTATTATCCGCTCGCTTGCTGCTGGGCGCAAAATTTTGCTTGAAATTGATGTTCAGGGTGCTGCCCAGATAATAGATAAATATCCGAGAGCGAATACTATTTTCATTATGCCCCCTTCCTTGGAAATTTTAAAAGAGCGTATTGCCAAAAGGGATTCTGACTCGTTGGAAAGCATTGCTAAACGACTGCAAAATGCCGAGAATGAGATCAGGCAAAACCATCTCTACCGTCATTTAATCATTAACGATCATTTTGAAACAGCCGCTGAGCAGTTGCTTAAAATCTTAAAACCCATTTCAAAATCTTCTGGTGAAAAATTATCACTCAGAGCCCTAAGCCGTCAGAGAAATAAATGAAAACCGAAATTCTTTACGGCGCGCATCCGGTTATGGAAGCACTTAAAGCCAAAAAAAGAAAATTTTTTGAAATATATACTTTCCAGGAAAAAGTTTCAGGGCCAAAACAAGCTATTTTAAATCTTGCCGAAAAACTCTCTATTCCCATCCGGATTATTAGCCGCTCAAAGCTGCAATCTTTGACAGGCGGCGGGCTTGACCAGGGTATTGGGGCAAAAGTCACGGTTTTTCAAACAGTTTCAGCAGATTTTTTAAAAACACAGATAATAGCTGATACCCCCCCTCTATTTTTGATTCTGGATCATATTATTGATCCTCAAAATTGCGGCGCCATTATAAGGACTGCTCATTGCGCCGGGGTCAGTGCGGTAATAATTCCCAAAAAAAGAGCTGCCTTACCCACGCCGGCAGTCTCTAAGTCCTCGGCCGGAGCTCTGGAACATATGACTATAGTGCTGGTTTCAAATATTAGTCATACTCTTAAAGGCTTAAAGGATAAGGGCGTCTGGATTACCGGTGCTGATTCAACTGCCGAACAATCGCTTTTTGCCTTTGATCTAAAAGGACCTTTGGGAATTATTATCGGAGGAGAGGAAAAAGGAATTCGAAGCCTGGTTAAAAAGCAGTGCGATTTTTTATTATCCCTGCCTTTAAAAGGCAAGGTTGAATCTTTAAACGCCTCAGCCGCTGCAGCCGTTGTGCTATATGAAGCCCTGCGACAAAGAGACCAATAATTTTAAGGTAAAATCTGTTGAAATCCCAGCTTTGGCAAATTTTTATAAAAGCTTTTTTTCCCACCCGTTGCCTTATATGCCGGAAATTTTATCATTATCAGGCTCCGGCTGGTTCGTCCGAGCCATTTGCTGTAAATTTGGGGGCATTTATATGCCCTGTTTGCGCCGGGAAAATAACTTTTATTAAATCTCCCCTTTGCCTGTTATGCGGAGCTCCCTTTGAAAACCAGGAAGGCGAAGATCATGTTTGCGGCAAATGTTTGACTAATTCCCGGAAATTTGGCAAGGCGCGATCCCTTGGTGCCTATGATTTAACCCTAAAAGCGGCTATTCTCTCTTTAAAATATCAAGGCAAAACCCGTCTTGCCGGGCCATTGGGAAAGCTGCTCTGGCAAAGCTTGCTCCAATATTGGGATTACGCCTCAATTGATCTTATAATTCCAGTACCTTTGCACCCTAAACGATTCAGAAGCAGGGGGTTCAATCAGGCCTATTTATTAATACAAGAATGGCAATTCATAAAAAAAAATCATGGAATTGATTCCCGAAAGCTTATAGTAGACACCGATATTTTGATCCGTCAAAAATACACATTACCTCAAACCGGGCTCAAACAAAAAGAACGTCAAAGCAATGTCAGAAATGCTTTTAAAATTGTAAATTCTGTGAATCTTAAGGGAAAGACAATTCTTCTGGTCGATGACGTTTTTACCACCGGAGCAACCGTTAATGAATGTGCCGGGATTTTATTAAAAGGCGGCGCTGAAAATGTAGATGTGCTGACTTTGGCAAGAAGTATAATTTAATCCGGAGTTCATTGGTTTGTTCAATTTACAGACCGTCACATAAATAATTTCACTGCGTTAGGAACGAGGACGAAATAACTTCCACAAGTAGGCGCACAGATTTAGGTCAGGTTTGTTCGATATAAAAGTACAAAA
>JASFBJ010000429.1 GCA_030149585.1 Desulfobacterales bacterium
TCCTCCTGTAACCACACAAAAATCTATTCTACTGCTGATAGTTCTTAAAGTAGAGACTATGATATCCATATCATCACCCACACAGATGTGCCGGAGTACTTCAACACCTGATTCTTCAAGGTTTTGAGCAATATAAGCAGAATTGCTGTCGATTAAAGCTCCTGACCGGATTTCATCGCCTGTTGCAAGAATTTCAGCTATCATTTGTTATATATCCTAAAGCGGCAAAGCTGTAGTTTTGGGTTTTTCAGTCAATGAACTTCTTGTTTTTTTGTGACAGAAGTTCAGAAAAATAATTATATCACGAAGAGGCAAAAAGAGGAAGGTCACTTTGGGGGATTAGCTCCTTATCTCTGGCTGTGTCAAACAGTCTTGCTATCGCCTCAGCACCTTCCTTCCCAAGTTCTGATGTAAAATTGTTTACATAAAGGTCTATATGCTGCCTGATCACCGCCTGATCCATTTCCTGAGCATATTTTTTGATATAAGGGTCAGTTTCATTTCTGTTATTAAAGGCATATTCAACGCTTTCATGTATAGCTGCCTCGACCTTTTGGGCAATTTTTTGGCCTATATCCCTGCGGATTGCAATACCACCCAGAGGAATCGGAAGAGATGTTTCAGATTCCCACCATTCCCCAAGATCCAAAAGCTTGACAAGACCATATTTTTTGAATGTAAAGCGCCCCTCATGAATGATCAGACCACAATCAAAAACTCCTTGTTGTATTGCCGGCATAATTTTGTCAAAAGGCAGAGGAACTGCATCCGGTTTTCCTGACATAAACAGACCCAGCAACAGGCATGCCGTTGTCCACAAGCCGGGAACCGCAATTTTTTTTGATTCGAGTTGGGCAAGCTTTGTTCCAGGACGTGCTACAACAAGAGGGCCGCAGCCTCTGCCCAAAGCAGCTCCGCTGCGAAGCAGTCCATATTTATCCTGCAGGTGTCCAAGAGCGGCAAAGGAAAGTTTGGAGATGTCGAGCATACCTGTTCTGGCCTTCTGATTAAGTCTCTCCACATCTTCCAGTTTGATTTGTAATTTAAACTCTTCACACTTAATCAGGTTATGCGCCAGGGCGTAAAATATAAAAGTGTCATTGGGACAGGTGGAATAACTTAATTGTAATATTTTTTTTCTGCCCTTGCTGCCTAAGATGTTCTCCTCTTTTTTGCAGACAAAATTGGAGTATTAAACGTAAGTGCAGACGAATCTTTTGATTTATTAATATTTAACTCCAAAGAATCTCTATCAATTTCAAAATATCGGGATATGACTTCAACTATATCGTGCTGTAAATTTTTTAAAATTTCATCTGATATTTCAAGTTTGTCGTATATGAGAGCAAATTTTAGCCTGTTTTTGGCGGTTGCGCTGCTTCTTTTTTTATTTCCAAACAGTTTTTTGACTATTTCATTAAGCATTTTAACTCCCAATCTATTTAAAACCTAATTTGCTGCCAATCTTTCTCCATAAAGTGCTGCCGCTTTTCGGCACCTGGATCGGGATATCTTCATGCCCGTCGAGTCGCATGGCAATTCGTATGAACGCCTGGCCTGCTTTGGAATCATTGATCATAACAAGGGGCTTGCCTAAATTAGATGCAACTATGACATTGTCGTCAGCTTCCACCAGCCCGATAAGCTCTATTGATAATACATCAGTAACATCTTCGTGATTCAACATATCTCCATTGGCCGTCATCGCAGGATTGATTCTGTTTAGAATAAGCTTTGGAGTGATCGAACGTGCATAAAGGAGACCGATGATTCTGTCCGCGTCACGAACCGATGAAACTTCAGGGGTACATATAACCAGCGCTTCATCAGCAGCGGCAACAGCATTTTCAAAACCACGTTCAATCCCGGCAGGACAATCCATTAAAACTATATCGAATTCTTCCTTGAGTTTTTTTCCAAGCCTGACCATATCTTCAGGTTTAAGCACATCCTTATTATCACTTTGGGAAGCTGGGATAAGAAACAAGTTGTTAATTCTTCTATCTTTAATAGCAGCCTGGCTGAGCTTGCATTTACCTTGAACAACATCTACTATATTAAATACAATCCGATTTTCCAGGCCCATCACCACGTCAAGATTTCTGAGCCCTATGTCCATATCTACCACGGCCACCCGTTTTCCTGCCATGGCCAGAGCCGCTCCGATTGAGGAGGTTGCTGTGGTTTTGCCGACTCCGCCTTTACCAGAAGTTATAACAAAAATTTTTCCTTCCACTGTAACCCTCTTTAGAAACGAGGACGAATTAACTTCCCTAATTATGCATCACAGCTTCAGGCCATCTTTGCCCGATCTAAAAGTAGAAAAATATTGAAATAGCTTGCTATTCCTGCAACTTTTCTACTTTTAGATCGAACAAACCTGACCTAAATCTGTGCGCCTACTTGGGGAAGTTAATTCGTCCCCGTTCCTTAA
>JASFBJ010000430.1 GCA_030149585.1 Desulfobacterales bacterium
CGTGATTCAGGATACTCGGAAATAACTTTCTGGTAAGCCTGTCTGCTTTTATCAGCTTCTCCCATGACAGCATAAATCCGACCCAGATTCAAAAATGCCCCTTGTTTAAAAAGAGTATTTGATCCTTGAGCAATCAGTTCAAAATATTTGACTGAATTGGCAAAATCCTGCTTTTTTTCATAAGCATAGCCCAGCCCGTTATAAATAGCATTTAAAATAGAAAGGTTGCCTTTAAAATCCTTAATGGCCTGATTATAATATAAAATAGCTTGATCGGTTTCACCGGCATCATAACATATATTGCCAAAAAGAACCCTGGCCAGCTTGCCGCCCTGCCTATTGCCATAGGTGTCAATTAATTGGGTGAAATCTTTATTAACCGATTTAAATGCCTTTTTCAGGTCTTTATCAGTCTGGAGTACTTTCTGGTATTGGGCCATCTGTTTTTCAAGCACCAGCGATGCCTTATCTTCACTTTTTTGAGCAAAATAATTTATAAGAGCACCGCCACTGATCGCAACAATCAGGACAAGAACTGTACCGGCAAATTGAAGCCTGTACTTATTAAGCAAATTTACTAATTTTGTTGAATAGGTAATAAACTGATCAGGTTCTTTGAGTTTTTTTTTAAAAGGTTTTTTTCCAGCCATTAGGCCTCCAGTAATAAGTTTATTTGATCCCAGCCGGTCTGAGGAATAGTTGCGCCAAGAATTTGGCACACCTCAGAGCCACAGGCTGATCCTAAAGCTCCACATTTTTCCAGGGTAAAATTATTCACAAGGCCAAACAAAAAGCCTGCTGCCCATAAATCACCGGCACCGGTTGTGTCCACCACAGAATCAACAGGCAGGGGCGGGATTGAAAGCACTTCGTCAGAACTCGCGATCAAAGAGCCCCTGGCTCCTGTTTTCAAAACCGCAAGTTTAACATCCAGTGCAAGGTCCTTTGCGGCCGAAATTTCATCTGTCAGCCCGGTATATGCCAAAGCTTCATCTTCGTTAGCAATTAAAATATCTACAAATTCTTTTATCAAATCAGCAAGAATCTCTTTAGATTCCTTAACCACCGTAAAACTGGCAAGATCCAGAGATATGAGCGCTCCAGCTTCCCTGGCGGCTTTTAAAGCAGTGTATATCAATTCCGGGTTAAAAAGAAGATATCCTTCCAGATGAACAATAGCGGCATCCTTAAAGCACTCAGGCGAAATTTCTTCCGGCAGGGTCTCGGCCGAGGCTCCAAGATAAGTCAGCATTGATCGCTGTGCATCGGGTGTGACAAGCGACAAAACTCTGCCGGTTGGTGAATCTGATGAAAACAAATGCGGGTCAACCATGCTTTCTTGCAGCCCCTTTGAAAAAATATTTCCCATACTGCCATTCCCGCATTTGCCCACAAATCTGGCCACCCCCCCCAATTTGCTGATCCCTACAACAGTATTGCAGGCTGAACCACCAGGCACAATCACAGGTGTTTGAGGTGTGTTTGAAATCATATCCCGTATAACGGAATTTTCAACCAGGGCCATGCCCCCCTTAACAGCTTTGGATTGTTTTAAAAAATCATCATCCACATGAACCAGAATATCCACCAGCGCGGAACCAACGCCGACAACTAATTTGTTATTTTTATTAAATTTTTTAAATACATTCATTTTAATATAATCGCTCTGTAAACGAAATTTACCAGACCAGGGATTTATGAATCCAGCCTTTATCTCCATCTGAGTGTTGAATATTAATCCAGGCACCTTTTGATTTTAAGACTTTAAAAGGAATACCCTTATCAACCATGAAAACTACTTTATATTTTGATCCAGGGCCTAAGCGCACATTGCACTTGCTTTTTTTTATGATTACGGTTTTGGTTTTACTTGTTAAGGCTTTATGTATCCAGCCTTCGTCACCTTCAAAATCTCTAAAATAATACCATTGAGCCTGCTTTTTTATTATTAAAAGCGGGTAATATTTTTCAACTTTCCATAAAATATCATAACCAGTACCCGGCCCTGATCGAATATTGGCCACATTTTTATTCACCATAACCCGCTCGGCAAAACCAGTGCCGGGCAATATAAAAAAAAGGACTGAAAAAAAAAGGAGTGCGGCGCGCAGCATGATCTTTATACCTTTATCGATATATTTATTATTAGATAAACCAAGTAAATCAAATTTGAAATTTTGTCCAAAAACTAATAACATATTTTTTTCTCCAATAAAACTATAATTTTTCAGCCCTAAACAAAAATCTTATAATTTTTTTTCTTTTTATTCCGAGATCGTCTCTTGAACTCCGGCATGAAAGCATGTATTATTATTATTTTTTCTCAGGAATTTAATGGAGCCTGGCTATGTTTAATCTCTTTTTTAAAAAAGAACGCCTGGTTGAAAAGTTAATTTATGGGTATTTAAAGGCTTTAAAACTCAGTCAGGAAA
>JASFBJ010000174.1 GCA_030149585.1 Desulfobacterales bacterium
AAGATGGCCTGAAGCTGTGATGCATAGTTGGGGAAGTTAATTCGTCCTCGTTCCCTGGTACCTAAATCAGAAATAATCCGGTCAACAGTCTGCAAGTGCCTTTACTGACCGTGATGACCGAATAAATACCATGTTATAATAGAATAGTTGTTTTCCCAAGAATCAATCATAATCAATCATAATCTGGCATGACCTGAGCCTTTGATGCATCCAGCCTGTTTATGGTATTGACAGAATTTTCATTTTAAGTCAATATGAAGGAAAATTTTAAGCCAAATGCAATAATATTATATTTAACAAAAAGCTAATGACCGAAAAAGATTATTATAAAATACTTGGTATTGCGAAAGATGCCGATAACAAAAAGATTAAAGAGGCTTACCGGACTCTGGCTTTAAAATATCACCCTGACCACAATCAGGATGACCCCCAGGCCATCAACCAGATGAAAACTATCAATGAGGCCTATGCAGTGCTCTCTGATGCCGGAAAACGGCGTGAATATGACAGTCTGCGACAACAGTTCGGAAGCAATGCATATTCCCAGTTCCGACAGTCATACACTGACCAGGATATTTTCAATAATTCTGATATCAATCAGATATTTGAGGAAATGGCAAAATTATTTGGTCTAAAAGGCTTTGAGGATACCTTTGGCAGGCATTACGGAGATAAATTCCACAATTTTGAGTTTAAGCGGCCTGGTTTTTATGGCAAAGGCTTTATATATCGAGGTGGCCTGGGACGTAAAAAAGGGCGACTGCGGCAACCTGGCGGACAAAGGCCGTTGAACAAACTGGCACGCCATATGCTGCATAAATTAAGTGGTCTCACCCTTCCTGAAAAGGGCATTGATTTCAAGGATATAATAACTATCAGCCAACAGCAGGCTCAGACGGGCACCCCATATGCCTATTATCTAAAAAAAAAAGCTAAAAAACTAATAGTTAAAATTCCACCGGGTGTAAAAGCCAATCAACTCATTCGTCTGGCCGGAATGGGAAAAGAAGGCAAAGCCGGCGGGTCGGCCGGAGATTTATATCTCAAGGTAAAAATTAAAAAACCCCTTATCCAAACAATCCGTGATAGTATTTCGCACTGGACAAGGTAAGGAACGAGGACAAAATAACTTCCTCAACTATGCATCACAGTTTCAGGCCATCTTTTCCCGATCTAAAAGTACAAAAAAAATGGGTCAGAAGCTAAGCAGCTGACCCATAATGCTTTTTTGGTAGGCGCGATTGGATTTGAACCAACGACCTCTTCCGTGTCAGGGAAGCGCTCTCCCCCTGAGCTACGCGCCTTAATAAAAAATGCTGATAACATCCAGCTAAAATAGTGTCAAGAAAAAACAGTGTTTTTAAAAAACAGGGAGCAAATGGGACCGAACCTAAGGACTCGCGCCGGTAAGCTTAGACTCTGAAAATAACTTTTCGCCTGGTTCCCATGTTCGTGTGTGGGAACGAGAAATCAGCAATGCCCGATTTTAGGTAGTCAACAATCCCTTTCTACCATTTTATTGAGACATCTTTTTTCAGATGCAGGGCTCTGCATTTTTTACCATATAATGGATGAGGCGCATTTGGCTATCCCTTATTACTCATGGAAACTTTAATGTATGACCCTTCTCAACTATTTTGAGGGCGATTTATTTTGGAAATTATCACAAATTCCATCCTTATTTGCATCCACATAATAAGGGAACTTCCAAGAAATAAGCTACGCATCCTGCTTGCCCTTTTGCCCGTTTTCTTTGTTGTGATAACAGGCACATAGTTCGACTATGCACCTGTTATCACGCCTTGAAAACGAACAAAAGTTCTGCGCAATATACGTAGATTATTTCTTTCCAGTTCCCTAAGGCTTTGCCCTGCCTGCTCGATTGATTTGGCCTTTTCCATTTCTTAAACCTTTACGAAAGCCTTTTCTGTTGTTCTGGTTACGGCCTGCGCCACAGCCTTTGCCGCGTTTGCCAATACAGGTGCCGGTATTATCACAAATTCCATCGCCATTGGCATCCACATAATCAGTCCCTCTTTGGGTTGCTGTATTATTTGAAACACTTTTATCCTGAGCGCCTCCATTGCCGGCGAATGCAAAGGAAACAGGCGTTAACAGGCATAAACAAAGAACAAATACTTTAAATAAATTTTCCATTTTTAATTCCTCCTTAATTATATCAGGTTATTTATCAGCCGCTCACTTATTAATACAATTTGAAGGTATTTTTTCTTTCATTTTTTTTCTATGCACCGAAAATAATGTTTTTTGCCGGAACCTCTTCGTCTTTTCCATGGCCTGATTTCATCTGCCTTAAACTGGTTTTGTGCTTGCATTTTTCCAAGAATTTTTATCTTTAAATCTTTAACAGGTCTAAGTCGACCTCGCCATATAGTGTCGGCAATATCAATTATCCAGATACTTCCCTTTAAATCTTTGAGTTCCACCTTTTGATCAGAAATTATTTTAATAATTTTCCCGGCAAGCAACCCATGTTCAGGAGACATCCACACTTTTTGTTTGGATTCTTGAAGTTTTTTATAAAAAGGCAGATTTTCTTGAAATACAAATTCCAGTTTTTCCGACAAGCCGGTTGAATATAAAAGACCACCCCCAATAATTGAAAGGGCTATACTTGATAATACAATCCATATTGCAGTATACTGGTAGCCTCTCTCGGTTCGCCGAAAATAATAATAGGCAAGCCATGTAAACCCCAGCAAAAAAGTCAGCCAGAAAAATGGGATTACTAATAATACAAACTCTGTCAGGCTGTGGGTCAAGTGTTTATATAAATCCCATTGAGCATATCTTAACTGAAATAGAGTAATAGCGCAGGCTATGCTTCCCAAAAAAATCGACAAACCAAATACAGCCCATACCACAGAGCGTTTGAGAAGAAAGTACTGTTTAGGATATGGACGCATTTTCTCTTTTTTGATTTTTTCTAGAATATCTTTGCTTATATCAGCCATTTTTTTATATTATTTCATATCGTGAAGTGTTTATTTCTGAGGTTTTCCCCGCTTGACTATTTAATAAGTTCTTTATCGAGTTGATGGCGCCAGGCTATTTTCTTGAAACTTGCCTTTGCTCTATTAATTTGTGTTGCCACGGTTCCTGGCGGCTTTCGCAAAATATCGCTTATCTCTTCATAGCTTTTATCTTCAAGATATCTCAAAACAAGTATCTCGCGATATTTATCTGGAAGCTCCGATAGTGCTTTTCTCACCCTTTCAGCTGTTTCAAGATTTTCATATGCTCCGTCAATTTCAATACTGTCATTAATGGCGTCAATTAAATTTGCTTCATCTTCAATATTTAAAGGTATGATTGATGAACAAAGTTTGGTTTTACGGTATTGATTAATAATTTCATTATGAGCTATTCGGTAAATCCAGCTTGAAAATTTCAGCTTGGGGTTAAAGCCATTAAGATTTCGATATACCTTTATAAATATTTCCTGAATTATGTCTTTTGCTTCTTCCTGACTGACTGTTGTGAGTCGTTTAATATAACGTAATAGCTTTATTTCATATCTTTTCATTAGATAATAAAAATAATCCTGATTATTGAGTGAAAGTTGAACAAGTTGCTCATCAGGCATATTTTTATAATCATTCATCTAAAATAATTTCGCGATTAATAATATCTGAAACACATGAAAAGGTAAACCAGGGACGTTATGTTGCCAGGGACGACCTTACATATTCAAATAACTCAAGTTTCCAGTTGGTAACCTTGTTCCTTTGCCATTCCCTCTTTTTCTTTCCCATCAAGGCACTATGCCCGCTATAAGAATAACGATCCAGTTTCTTCAAATCAACCACAATTTTTGCCCTCAATGGATTCAAATGAATATACCGAACCAATTCCTGCAAATAGGCATCTTCCTGGCATATAATGGACTTATATCTGTTTTGGAAAAGCTGCCCGTGCGCTTGTGCCTTCTGTTATACGATACCGCATATCCGGTAAGCAATTTTCTCATTAGATCGACAATACCGGGGGGGACCGCTTCTTAATAAAAAATGGGCGTGATTCGATAAAAATGACCATGCATAGCATTGGGTTTGGTTTCAGGCAAGAGAATAGATAGCCGTTCAATGAGGTTTTCACGATCTTTATCATCATTGAATATCTTTCGGCGTTTTATGCCTCTAATTATAACATGATGCAAGATGCCGGGAGTATCTAATCGGGCTATCCTGAGCATGTTCGTAATATACTTTATGTCAAATTATTTAAGATCGTCTCTTTCCCTCAATCATTGTTCATTGAAAAAATGATAAATACCTACACCTTAAACTGCCCTACCATTTCCTTTAATTGCGCTGCCAGCTTGCTTAGCTCCTCAGCGCTCATATTCACCTGTGAGCTGCTGTTTGACATTTCGCTGGAGGCTTGATTGACTTCGGTAATATCTTTTGCAATTTCCCCGGCAACTGTAGAACTCTGCGCTACATTCTCCGTAACCTCGGCAATTCCCTCGGATGCATGAACAACATTGTTGGCAATTTCTTTGGTGGTTACAGACTGTTCTTCTACTGCCGTGGCAATCGTTGATACAAGCTCATTAACGTCGTTGACAACCTTTGAAATCTGTTCAATTTGGGTGACGGTCCCTTCAGTAGAGTTTTGAATACCCGCAATCCTGCTTTTTATCTCTCCTGTGGCAGCGGCAGTCTGTTTGGCCAATTCCTTGATTTCGTTTGCAACAACGGCAAAGCCCTTGCCTGCCTCACCGGCCCGAGCTGCCTCAATTGTGGCATTCAATGCCAGGAGGTTGGTCTGCTCGGAAATCTCAGTAATGGTCTCTGTCACCTTGCCGATATCCTGCGCTGCTTTTCCAAGCTCATCCACCTTGTCGGAAGCGCTTTTTGCTTCAGAAACAGCCTCTCCGGTAATAACCTGGGCTTTTTCCGTATTCTGGGCAATTTCGTTGATTACCGCGGTCATCTCTTCGCCGGCAGTCGCAACCATGCCCATATTGGTTGATGCCTCCTCTGTCGCTGCAGCAACCGAAATCATGTTGTAACTCATCTCCTCAGCCGCAGTTGCCACAGTGTTTGCTTTGCCGGAAGTTTGTTCTGCACCTGCAGACATTTGTCCAGAAATTTCAGACAGTTCCGTAGATGATATGGACAGCGATTCGGCATTTACCGCAATATCCTTTATAATTCCCTGAAGTTTTTCCATAAAGATATTGAAATATTTTGCAAGTTCTCCTATTTCATCCTGGCTTTTGACCTCAATGCGTTTAGTGAGATCACCTTCTCCCTGTACAATATCTTTAAGACTGTCTGCAACCTTTGATATAGGTTTTGTTATCCGCACGGTAAAAAGGAAAATAATCACAGCAGCGAGAATAGTAATAATAATTCCTGCTATACTGCTATACTTTATTATCTCTAAGCGCGGTTTTGCCAGGAACTCTTCTTCAAACGCACTTGCCACTATTATCCACTTTCTGTGTTCAAAAAATCTAAATGCAGCAATCTTATACGTCTCAGTCTTAGGTGAAAGATAGCGCAAACATCCATTTTCCCTTTCCAGTATCTTTTTTATATGTGGTTTGGATGCCCAGTTTTTACCACCGGCTTTTTTATGAATCAGCAAATCCCCTTTGGGGTTTATCACAAATATAAATCCTGTTTTTCCTATTATTATCTGTTCGTTACACATTTTTCTTATCAAAGCCTGATCAATATCCGGATTAGCTTCCAAAAAGGTATAGAATTCATCCACCATCGATTTCACATTTCTGTTTATTATATCACTCAACGGATCTGCGGTAGCCCTGATAGAAAAATAAGTCGTACATACTATTGTAAATATTATTATAGATAAAAATGTTAAAAGTAATTTGCTTCTAATGCCCATGTTTTTTTTGATCATTTTCATTTCTCCATATTGTCTGGTTCCCATGCTCCAGCGTGGGAACCCATATTATATGTATTCCCACGCTTCCTATTCACCTGGTTAAACAATTTTAACTATACGCTATAGCAATTTTCGCACCACATAATGGAGAGGTTTGAATTGATGATCTTCGGATTGATTGTTGATTGAAAAGAAAGAGCAAGTCGACTTAGCCAGCATGCTTCGCCAAAGCGGCTGCGAAGGCCGGCTACATCGGCTGAAAGCGATTCCATAAATCATCAATCATAAATCCAGAGAAGTCAGGGTAATTGTATGGAAGTGATAAATTATGGTCATTTTTTTGTTATAATACGACGGTTTTTTGGCAGAAAGGGGTATTGTTTCTAAAAAGCATTTTATCTGAGATGTTTAATGGATACACAAGTGTGTAATTAAAAACTGTTGTTTGAGCGAACACTGTAAAAATCCCCTTTAGGAAAGGGAGCTTTTTCAAGAATTTCCCCTTTCCTAAAGGGTTAGGGAATTTTACCAACGGTTATGAATTACACACAATACACAATCAATCCATGATAAAGACTCATTTTTTACGCAAATAACAGCTATCAAAAAAGCAGAGCAACGGTCAGGCGTATCAACTTAGGGTTCGCACAAAAATAATTTCGCGATTAATAATATCTGAAACGCATGCAAATAAGGCTTCACAGAGGGCTTATAAAAGACGCGAAGCATGAACCAGAGAATATCTGGTATAATCCAGCTTTTCAACAAATTGTTTGATTCCTTCTGCTGTGGCTGGATAAGGATGACCAATCCCGATGGCATAATCCCTTTGGGTTGCCTGCCTGGCCAGTTTATATAATTGAGAAAAAACTTTTGACTTTTCAGGGATATTATCGATGAAGCGATTTCTCCTGGCGGCCGGAACCTTAGATGCAACTGCCGTCATATATGCCTTTGAGCGGTATGAAGTAAGACTATCTATAAAAAACATATTATTTTTTTTAATAACTGTCAGGGCCTGGGACAATTTCTCGGGATGTTCTGTAAATTTTGAGCCCATATGATTATTGACTCCCACGGCAAAGGGTATATTCGCGATGTTTTCAGCCATAATTCGAGTGATTCTGCTGAAATCATCATTAATATATATAGCCCCTGGGCCAGGGTCTTTTTCAGAACTGTACGGTTCCATGGGCTGATGCAGCATAATTTCATGCCCTTTGGCGTAAATCATTTTTGCGAGTTTATCAGAATTGGGCAGTTGGGGTAAAACTGCAAAGGTAAGTGGTATATTCAGGTTTAAAAAGAGCTGAAGCCTTGCCCTGGAAAAACCAATATCGTCAATAATTAAGGCGATCCTTGATTTTTTTTTAAATTGATTGTGATCTGCACAAAAGGAAAGGCCTGGAAAAGCAAGGTTTCCAAAACTTTGCAACATCAGCAAAAAAGTTGTTTGTATAAACCACCTACGGTTCATTAGCCACCATTATAGCAGAATCCCAGACCAGATTATGTATCTCTATAAAAAATTATACTGATAATTTCAGATAACTTATTTACTATACTGATTTAACTTCTGATACAAGAAATAATTTTGCAAATTCTCAATAATCTTCATGTCCTGCGAGCAGAATAAAGCATAAAAAACTATATATGACACGGTCTCCCTATGTGTCAGGGTAGTTGTCGCCTCAATTGAAAAAAAGTTTACAATTTGAT
>JASFBJ010000175.1 GCA_030149585.1 Desulfobacterales bacterium
ATGGCCTGAAGCTGTGATGCATAGTTGAGGAAGTTATTTTGTCCTCGTTCCTAAGTCGGAAAAATAATTTAAAGCCAGCGCTTGCGTCTCTTATAAGATTTGATTTCCCTGTAATCCTTTAGCTCTTCAGTAGACGAAGTTCCAAGATAAAATTCTTTAACATCCGGATTTTCTTTTAAATCACTTGCTTTGCTTTCAAGTACAATTTTTCCATTTTCCATTACATAGCCAAAATGGGCTATCTGAAGTGCCATACTGGCATTTTGTTCGACAATTAATAAAGTGGTCTGTTGTTCGCGGTTAATTCTACGAATGATACGGAAAATTTCACTTACTAGAAGAGGAGCCAGCCCCAAAGAGGGCTCATCCAGCAATAAAAGGGATGGGTGGGCCATCAAAGCTCTGCCGATAACAAGCATCTGCAATTCGCCACCGCTGCAATATCCGGCCAGAGCGCTTTTCCGCTTTAAAAGGGCTGGAAAATAATCATAAACAAGGCCAAGATCCTTTTTATAGGGTTTGCCCCAGCGGGTGGCGGTTCCGACCCGCAAATTTTCTTCAATGGTCAGGTATTTAAACTCCTGGCGGCCTTCAAGTACCTGAATTATTCCCTTGCGGGTGATTATTTCGGGCGCTGAATTCTGAATCGGCTGACCATCATAAGTTATCATGCCCTCTGTAACCTTACCGTTTTCAGGTTTTAATAATCCTGAAATAGCTTTAAGGGTGGTTGTCTTTCCAGCCCCGTTAGCCCCAAGTAAAGAGATGATTTGTCCTTTTGGAATTTGAAGGGAGACCCCTTTTAAAACCTGAATAACATCAGAGTAGACAACACTGATGTTATTAAGCTGAAGTATGATATTATGATTCATTTATCCTCCTGCCTTATCAGGTTATTAATAGGAAAAAGGCCATAACCTGAAATTTGAGCGAATAATGCGCCATATTTCAGCCAGGCCTTTGGGCTCAAATATGATAAATAGAACAATTGTCAGTCCAAAAACAAACTCGCGCAGCGGCGCGATTGTAAACGAAATACCACCGGAGGAGCTGATATTCATCAGATATTCAGTAATAAAGCTTAAACTTTCATTCAATAAAACAATAAAAATTGCTCCAAACACTGATCCAGGGATTGATCCAAGACCTCCTATAATAATCATGGCCATAAATTCAATAGAGAGCCACATATTAAATGGTTCCGGCGTAATGCTCATGGTGTAGAAAGCAAACAGAGCTCCGGCAAATCCAGCGTAAAATGAGCTTAGTCCAAAGGAGAGTAATTTATAGCGAAATACCGGGATTCCCATTCCCTCTGCGGCCTGATCATTATCACGAATTGCTATAAATGCTCTAATAAAACGCGTTCGAGTCAGGTTAACAGTTATTATAATTATGATCACCAAACTGGCAAAAACTATAAAATAAAAAGATAGATCATTATTCAGGTCAAGTCCGAAAAGGCTGGTGTTCATCACGATTATTCCTTCAGCTCCCCCAGTAACTTTTTCCCAGTGAACCAGAATATATTCAATAATAAACTGACTGGCCAGGGTAGCAATACAAAGATAAAGATGTTTTAATCGCAAAGAAGGAATTCCAAAGATCATGCCTGTCAAGGCGGTTATCAGACCTGCGGCCGGAAGTGATATAAAAACCGGAAGGTTCAGACGAGTGGCCAAAATGGCCGCAGAATAGGCGCCGACACCAAAAAAAGCAGCATGCCCTAAAGAAATTTGTCCTGTATAACCTGTTAATATATTAAGTCCAATAGCGGCAATCGCATAAATTCCAATGGTATTGATTATATATAAGGTGTAGGTATCACAAATAAATGGAATTATTCCGAAAAGGATGAGTAAACCGATTATCGCCCATAATCTACCGAAATCGGTTTCAAAAATAGTCAGGTCTTTTTCATATGTCTCCTTGAAATTGCCACAAGGATGAAATTTAAATTTGCGCATTTTTAAAATAACCTTTTATACTCTTTCTATCTCAACAAGGCCGAAAAGACCGTAGGGCTTTACCATGAGGATAAAGACCAGTACTATATAAGGGATTATTTCTCTAAAAGATGTAGAAATATAACCGCCGGTAAAAGTTTCCAGCAGACCAATGATAAGTCCACCTAAAATAGCACCACCAATGCTGTCCAGACCACCAAGAATAACGACTGGAAATACTTTTAAACCAATGGAACTTAACTCATGAACATTTATTCCGTTGATTACGCCTAGTACAATTCCACTCATGGCTGCCACCAGTGCGGCAATGGCCCAGGATAGCGCAAAGACTCTTTGCACATGAACGCCCAAAGAAAGGGCGGCCGGCTGATTATCCGCTACTGATCGCATATAAATTCCAAGGGAGGAATATTTGAAAAAAATGCCGAACAAAAGCAAAAAAAGTATGCCGATTATAAAAATTGCTACGTATACTGCAGGAATTGTGATGATTCCCATGGAAATGGAGAGCCAGTCCGGTAAAAAATCAGGATACTGATGGATATCCCCACCAAAAATAAACAGGAGAAGTCCTTTGAACATGGCAGCCATCCCGACAGTCAGCATAACGACCTGGATAAGGTCTTCTCCGATCAGGGGCCTTAAGAAGAGGCGTTCAACAACAAAACCCAAAAAAAAGCAGCCTGCTAAAGTACAAAAAAAGGCCGGTATAATGGGTAGTTGTGCCCAGGTTGATAAGACCAGAAAAAGAAAGGCGCCAAAAGCCAGAAGCTCTCCATGTGCAAAGTTTAAAACACTGCTGGACTTAAAAATCATCACAAAGCCAAGAGCTGAAAGAGCGTAAAGAAAGCCAAGAGAAATGCCGTTTACCAGGAGTTGTAGAAAAAATTCCATGAAAAACCTTTATGTGAAGGAAAAAAATTAAAATGAATCAGATATTGTCAGGATTTTTACAGTACTTTCAATAATTCCCACAGTGCCGTCTCTGTAATTAACCTGCCCTTTAACAGGCAGTTCAGTTTTTTCAGAATAGAAAGCCTCAATCAGGTGTTGATATTGGGTAAAGACAAATTTTCGGCGGATTTTACCGGTTCGGGTTAATTCCTGATCATCAGCGTCAAGCAGTTTATATAATAAAATGATTTTGACCAGACGCATGGGCATTGGCAAAATTTTATTGACCATTTGCACCTGGTTTTGAATCAGTTTTTCGACCTTGGGTTGTTTTGAAAGATCAAGATAGGTAGTATAAGGAATTTTTTGTTCTTCAGCCCAGTTTCCCACATTACCAAAATCAATATTGATGAACGCACTTAGATAAGGTTTGCCTTCACCCCATAAAACAGCCTCTTTAATATATGGGCTGAATTTTAAGCGGGTTTCAATAAAGTCAGGGGAAAAGGCTTCACCATCTTTGGTATGCATGATATCCTGTTTACGTCCAATGATAACCAGGTGGCCGTCATCATCTATATACCCGGCATCTCCTGTATGAAACCAGCCATCCTGAAGAGCTTCGGCCGTGGCCTCCTGATTTTGATAATAACCCTGAAAGTTTGAAGGACTTTTGACCAGGACTTCCTGATCCTCGGTTATTTTAATTTTTGTTCGAGGCAGGGGTAAACCAACAGTTTCAGCTTTGACCTGGTGATCCGGCTGGGCTTGAAAGATACCACAGGTTTCAGTCATTCCATAGCACTGTTTTAGATTAAGGCCGTTTATCCTGAAAAATCGAATCACATCAGGGCTGATGGGGTGACCTCCTGTATAGGCCTCTTTGAACCCAAGGCATCCAATGCGATCAAGCAATGGTCGTGATATCAGGCGGCGTGCTATCCAGTGCAGAATAATTAAACCAAGCCAGGAGTGTTTTTTGTCTGTTTTCCGCTGGATAACTTCAGCGCCTATTTTTTGGGCCCAATTATATAAAAATCGTTTGATAAAACCTGAGTCATTGATTTTAACCCGTATTTTAGATGCCAAATTTTCCCAGAATAATGAAGAGGTAATGATAATATCAGGTCCGATTTCACGAAAATCCTCTTCAATTGTCTCAAAATTTTCCGGAAAATTTATACTTAACCCACCCAATAGACAAATTCCAGCTCCCCATACCTGATCAACCACCCAGGCCGGTGGTGAGATTGAAATCCAGTTGGATCCAATGCCGATTGGGGCTGTTTCCAGCCATTTCAAAGACATATCAGTGAAATTGGAATGACTCAGCTTGACAAGTTTGGGTTGGCCGGTTGTTCCGGAAGTCATTAGCATATGAGCTATATCGTCGGCCTTGCCCAGCCCAAGCTCCTTTTCAAAAAGGGTTGGCTGCTCGACCATGGTCTGTTCGCCAAGTTGTAAAAGATCGGCAAAAGAGATAAGCCAGGAATCATCGCAATAGGTTCGAAGGCCTGTTGGATCCACATAAATAATTTTTTTTATATGGGAAAGCTCTTGCCGCATAGACAAAAGCTTATCTACCTGCTCTTGATCCTGCACAATAACAAAACTGGCTTTGATTTGCTTTAAAATATTTACGATTTCCCGAGCAATGGAAGAGGTAAAAAAATTAACCGTCACAGCCCCCATGCTCTGGGCTCCCAGTTCGCTAAAGAGCCATTCCGGGTCATTATCTACGATTAATCCAACCTTGTCTTTTCTTTGTATTCCCAAAGTTTTAAGGCCTAATGCCATTTTTTTGGTATAGTTTAAATAATCTGACCAGGTCAGGCTCTGCCAGATTCCATAGGCTTTCGATCGGATAGCAATATTATTCTTGCCAAGGTGGTCGGCCTGGTGCATCAGTATTTGTGGCAGAGTATATTTTGGGAATAATTTCCAGGTCATATGATCCGGCTCTTGTATCTGGAGTTTATTATTTTTCATTTTTGCATATAGTTAGATATTGGTTGCAACACCAAGATAGGCCTTGATAACCTCAGGATGGTTTCGGATAAAAAAAGGGGTTCCCTCGGCAATCTTAACGCCAAAATCAAGAACCGAGATTTTTTGAGAGATACTCATGATGATTGACATATCATGTTCCACAAGAATAATGGTTTGATTCCAGGCATTATTTAATTCAATCAGGAAACGAACCATATCCTCTTTTTCTTCCAGCGTCATACCTGCAAAAGGCTCATCCAGCACCAGTAATTTGGGCTCTAGTGCCAGAGCCCTGCCCAGCTCAACTCTTTTTCGTAATCCATAGGACAAAGATCCCACCAGTTTTTTGCGAATTGACTGTATTTCAAGAAAATCGATTATATCTTCCAGAACTTTACGATGTTGCACCTCTTCTTTCCGTACCGCGCTGGAAAATAGAGCGGCTTTGGCAATATTATATTTGCTGTGGATATGACGTGCCAATAGCATATTGGAAAGTACTGTCATGCCGGGAAAAAGTTCAATATTTTGATAAGTTCGGCCGATTCCTGTTTGGGCCAGTTGGTGGGGCAAAAGCTGGGTAATATTTTCCCCGTTAAATTCAATTCGGCCTTTTTGCGGCTTATAATAACCGGTAATACAGTTAAGCAAGCTGGTTTTACCGGCCCCGTTGGGGCCGATAACAGCAACCATTTCTCCGGTTTTTACCTTGAAATCAATTTTATTAAGGGCTGTTATTCCACCAAATTTTAATACCAGCCCCTTTACTTCAAGGTCCGCCTGTTTATCATCTATTTGAGCGGAATCGTAAATGCCGGGTTTCCCGCGAAAAGCCTTCATTTTACAAGTTGTACCTTTTCTTTTCCAGGGGTCCAGAATTTGGTAAGCGGCGTATAGGTAGCATCTTCATGAACTTTTACGATTCTGGCCTTAAAAGAAGCGCTGTGATCGCTTGGAGTATAGGTAATATTGGGAACAATCCCTCCCATATCTTCATTGCGAAATGTTTCCAGAGCCTGGTCGATGGTGGCGCTGTTTATTTTACCGAATTTTTCATGAGCTCTCAAAAAGGCTTTTTCCATTATCATTGCGATAGCTACGCCTTCCCAGTAAGAGGCATCAAATTTATCAACAGATTTATAACGCTCTATCAGTTCTCCCATTATTTGCATGGCTTTTGAACCATCCCCCGGCAGACAGCCTGGAAACTGCATATGCATCCGATCGCGAATCAAACCATGGCCCCGTTTAAAAAAATCAGGGTCAGTTGAAGTCCATGTGCCGAAAAACGGTACGTCATAAGATGCCCGGTCAGCAGCCTGGAGAGCCATGATAATAGCTGAGGGAAGGTTTTGGACAACGATATATTCTGCTCCCTTTTGTTTAAGTCTCATCAGCTCGGTATTAAGATCAAGGGCTTTTGGGGGAAACTCTTCAATATCAACAATATCAATATTATGGCCGGCTGCATACTCTTTGGCAGGCGCGTGAATTGATTTGCCGTAGGCATTATTATAGGTCAATAAACCTACTTTGGGAGGTGCATTGCCTTTGTGGATTGCATTGATATACTCTAAAATAGCATAGGAATCCATAATATAACTGCCAAAGGGAAGATAGGCATAGGAAACAGGTGCTTTTAAAATCCCCTGGTAGGTGGAATAATTAATATTGGGTATTTTATATTTTTGAAAAATAGGTTTGGACATAATGCCTGAACCCGCGCTCCAGGTGGCCAGCATATCCATTTTATTTTGTGTGCAAAATTTCTTAACGTATTTTATAGCTTCCTGTACTTTATAGGCACTGTCAACAATTGTTAAATCAATTTTTTGGCCGGCAACACCGCCTTTAACTTCATTGACGTAGCGAAAATAATCCTGATGCCCTTTAGCATGATATTTTCCCCAGGAAGAAGCCGGACCCGTAAGGTTGATGATGGCGCCAACCTTGATGACTTCTTTTGCTTGAGCACAAGAAAGTTCTCCCATAACCAGTGTTCCTGCTCCAAAGAATATGATTAACAACAAAATAGCAAATTTTTTCATTCTACTTTTTCTCCTTTTTTTTGAGATATGATCTCGTGGCTGATAAGATTTGTTGCATAATCAGCCTTTTATTATTAATATTTTGAACCCTTAAACATATACATCTAAATTATTGTCGGTATTAATGTCAAGTAAAATTTAAATCCCAAGTCTTAATATTCTGTTATTATTAAATTATTTTAAAATGACGGCATAAATCGGAAAATACGGGTTTTTATAGAAAGATGATTGACCCATAACAAAAATCTGTTTATGTATATAAATATTTAACATCTAATATCAAAGGCAGGAGGAAAAAGCATATGAAAGTTACCCAGATTTCGGTTTTCCTGGAAAATAAGGCAGGGCAATTTGCAGAAGTGGCTTCCATTCTGGCAGAAGCCGATATTAATATAAAAGCCATTTCTTTGGCAGATAGATCTGATTTTGGAGTTTTACGAATAATTGTTAATCAAAATCAAAAGGCTGTAGCAGCTTTGAAAAACAATGGCTTTTCAGTAACACAAACCGATGTTGTAGCTGTGGCTGTGTCAGATCGGCCCGGCGGCCTGCACCATATCCTGGCAAAATTGGATCAGGCGAATTTAAATGTGGAATATATTTACGCTTTTGTAAGACAGCGCCTGGACAAGGCAGTAATGATTTTCAAATTTGAAGATAATGATCTGGCGCTTGATCTTTTGAAATCAAATAATAT
>JASFBJ010000431.1 GCA_030149585.1 Desulfobacterales bacterium
TACGCTTTTATTCATATTTGCTGTATCGCCGGCCCATGCAAAAAATCCATGCGCCAAAATCACCACGGACAGTATAACCCGTCATGTTCCGGTTTCGGGAGCGATTATATCCAAACGAAACGTCAATGGAATCTGCGAGGTAATCCTGAAAATCCGCCAGGAATACGTGCCGGTTTATGTGACTCCTGATTTCGTGATTGCCGGAGAGATGTTTCAGGATAAAAAACAGATCACAAAAAATATAATCGACAAGCTCAAGGAAAAAAATTTTATCCTTTACAGAAAACCTCTGGACCAATGCGTCTCCATGAAATACACGCCCCAAGGCGATATAAAGCAAACTATCTATATGATCACAGACCCCGAATGCCCCTATTGTGACCGGGCCGCCAAAAAAATTAAAAAAATCGCCGGGAATTACCAGGCGGAAGTAAAAATTATTTTACACAGCGTGCATGGTAAGGCCGGCCGGGGGAAAGTAATTGAGGCAATCTGCCGCAATCTCGATTTTGATCAGTACACAAATAAAAACTGGATTAAAGAAAATAAAACAAATGAATACCAATGCAGCGCCGGGACAGAACGGCTGAAACAAACCGAAAAAATAATAAAAAAACTCGGTATTACCGGTGTGCCGGTATTTTATCTGGGAGGCGGCAAAAAAATAGTCGGAGCCAATATGCCGGCTCTGATTAAGGCGTTGAATTCAGAAAAGCTGAGAGTTGCCGATGCCGATTAAAATTATTTTACTGATATTGCTGACCACATCTTTCGCTCAAGCTTTCTGCTTTGATCAGGCCGGAGAAAAATACGACATCCCACCTGCCCTGCTCCGGGCTATCGCAACAGTGGAAAGCAGTCTTGACCCACAGGCAGTAAATTATAACAAAAACGGCTCTTACGATTTTGGCCTGATGCAGATCAACACCTGCTGGCAAAAAACGCTCGGCGATTATTGGAACAATCTTGCGGACCCTTGCTACAACGTCATTGTCGGAGCCTGGATATTGCGGCAGTGTTTTGATCGATACGGATACAGTTGGGACTCCGTAGCCTGTTACAACACAGGAAAGCCTGCAAGCCGGATAAAGGGCAGAAAAAAAGAAAGGGCATTGCACTACATTCAGAAAATTCAAAAAGCGGCTAAAGGGAAATAAATGAGGGCGGCATGGTATGTTTAAAATAACATTTCGGATATTAGTTGTAATCTTTTTGACAGGCTCTGTTATCGCTATCTTTTTTTTTCCTGATGCCGTGAGAGAATATTATCCACATTTTTCTTTGATCAAAGTTTCTACCGTTATTGTATTTTTCTGCGGATGTTTTTACGCAATCCTGGAAAGAAATATTTTTATAGGCATAACAACGCTACTGCTTACAATGGCAATTCCCTGGATTGTCCGCTGGTTCAGGATGTATTGGTTTTGGATATATTAGCATTGGGGATATTTATCTTGAAATACGCATCACCCTGGAAAAGGCTGGCAGCCTTCGGAGTTAATACTCTTGTGAATTTTTATCTGTTTTATCCGTTTTATCTTAAAATGCATCAAAGAATTAACCCGGATTTTGAAATAACAACCCTTAAACTGAATTTAGTTTGGTTTTTGCCTTTAACGGCTTTACTAACCTGCGGGTTATGCCGAACAACCGCTCCCGGCAAATTTATATTAAAAACAAAAATAGTAGATGCCGAAACAGGTAAAAAACCAACCAAGGGACAAAGATTGTCGAGGATTATCGGATATAATTTGTCATTTCTGGTTTTCGGGCTCGGTTTTTTCTATATGTTTGTAGATCATAGAAAACAAACATGGCATGACAAGATCGCAGAAACGGTTGTGATCGATGGAGAATCATTTTGAAAATTTATGTTTTGACGGGACTGATTCTATTTATTTTGGGATTGTTGTTTTTAGTCGATGTTGTCAGGTTCAGGACAAAAACGTTCCTGTTCCTCAAGTTCGGTCTGATCTTTGTGGGAATTGTTTTTGGCCTGGATGCGGTGGTATTGATTTCCAACCCTGCAGTATTCCGGCAGGTCCCGCTCGGATTTTTGATTTTTGGAAACCTGGTGGGCATAGCCAAAATTATGATTTTTGTTACGGCTGGATTATATTATTGCTCTTTACATAATTTTTGTCCGCTCCCGATAATGAGCGGCCAAAAAACAATCTCTCCGAGATATGTGAAAATATTGACGTTAGGATTTATGGCAGCTTTCACATATTCATACCTTCTTTTCAAAATAACAGATCCTCAAATTCCGGCAACGCTAAAAATTCAAAAACAGGCGCTCTCCCCTTTTGTCACAGCGCTTGTAATGCTCGAACTTGCAATTGTTGAAGAAATTATTTTCAGGCTGGGAATACAAAATTTCATAGTAAAGGTTTTTAATCTTGAAAATCGTCAATACTGGATTGC
>JASFBJ010000176.1 GCA_030149585.1 Desulfobacterales bacterium
CCCAACGGAGGAGTTGGGTCTCCAGCCTTACTCAAACCTGCGGGAAGTGATTTCCACCACCTTCCAATAAATAAGCATGGATTCTTGCAATAATACGAATTTTCAGTAGTCCCTACAAAAGAATGCAGGCAATAATTTCAACAAGTTACATATTATAGCTTCTGGCGGCACATAGCGAAAATCAGATGTTTATAAAGCAAGATATGGCCGTATTTCCAAACCTGCATTGCTTTGTAGGGACTACCAAATTTTCAACAACTATTTGAAAAAATACAATTTACGATAATAAGCGAAATTTAAACAATTTTAAAAGAACTTTATTTATCAAATTTCATGAAAAAAGATTTTAATAATTGCTGATATTTGGTAAATGCAATATTCTGATTTTTGTTTTGTATTATTTAAAGTATTGGATAATTTTTATTATGTCAGTCTCCGGCCGAAAAAAACTGGAACGATTTTATGAGCTTTTTTCAGGCAATGATCATGTTTTAGTGCTGATTAATGCTGATCCAGATGCCATTGCCTGTGCTATGGCCGTTAAACGGCTTTTATGGCGCAAAACCGCGAGTGTAACTTTTAGCAATATTAATATCATTAAACGTCCTGATAATCTTGCTATGGTGCGGCTTTTGGGGGTTTCCTTGATTTATATCAAAGAAATTAAAATCTCCGATTATAACCGCTTTATAATCGTGGATTCCCAGCCGGATCATAATGAAAATTTTCAAAAAATAAATTACGACGCTGTGATCGATCATCACCCTGATAGCGGGATTCAAGCCCCCTTTGTTGATATCCGGCCAAAATATGGAGCTGCCGCTACTATTTTAACCGAATACCTTAAAGCTGCTAAAATTAAACCATCGGCCAAGCTGGCTACAGCTCTTTATTATGCCATTAAAACAGACACCCAAAATTTTCAACGGCAAGCCATAATTGAGGATGTGCGGGCATTTCAATTTCTTTTTCGGTATGCCAACATAACTCTGGCGCGCCGTATTGATCAGGCTGATATTCGTTTGAATTTTTTAAATTATTTCGCAATAGCCCTTAAGACCAAAAGGATCCGCAAGGGTAAAGTATTTGTTCATTTAGGCAAAGTTTCCAATCCAGATGTATGCGTGTTGATTGCTGATTTTTTTATGAGAATTGATTCTGTAAACTGGAGTATTATTTCAGGAATTCATGATAAAAAATTAATTATTATTTTTCGTAATGATGGATTGCGCATTAATGCCGGCAAAATGGCCAAGAAGAGTTTTGGAGCTTTGGGATCAGCCGGAGGTCATAAAAGTATTGCCCGGGCGGAAATAAAAATATCAAATTTAGACTCCCGCTTAAACCAGCAAAACACCCAAAAGCAGGGAAACTGGATCATAAAACAGGTTGAAAAGCCTGCCGTCAAAAAGATACCTGAAATAGACCAAAAGCTATAATTTGCCACCAAATCTCGATTATATTATCAATAAGATGAATTGTAAATTCCGAAAAAAATAAAGACTCTTATTTCCGAAAATCAGATATTAAAAATAATACTGGTCATTCCTGGAGAAAAGGTGATTCTTGACTCGGACTTGGCAGCGCTGGTGTGCTTATAAAAAAAATTTCTCAAAATCCTCTTTCATTTTTCTTCGTTCACATTTCTCAGAACACTGTATAACTTGATATTCCTGCACGTTCGCGTCTTGTCAGCCTGGCGCCTCAACACTTAAAATTGCCAACTTATTTTTGCGTGAACCCTAACTGATTGAATTTACAAGCTGTACCGTCTTATGTTGGTAGCCAAGCTTAAGGTCTAAGTTTAATTAAATCAATCATTGCCGGGATTAGGTCTTTAAAAGTTTTTTTATCTTTGGCGCAAATACTAATTCCTTTTAGACGCCGGCAAAGTATTTTCGCGGTTGGCGGGGCGACCAGATCTACCTTATTTAAAACGCGAATCACCGGCAAATGATCCAGCTCTAAACGACTTAATACCTGTTCCACAGCCTTTATTTGTCTTTGATGATGTGGATGACTTATATCTACTATATGTAATAACAGATCAGCGCTTTCCAGTTCTTCCAGGGTTGCTCTAAAGGCAACCATTAACTCTTTTGGTAAATCTCTAATAAAACCGACTGTATCTGTGATAACAACTTCCATATCATGAGGAAAACGCAAACGCCTGCTGGCAGGATCCAAAGTTGCAAAAAGCTTATTTTCCGCTGGAACTTTGCTTTGAGTAAGGGAATTTAAAAGAGTTGATTTACCGGCATTAGTATAACCGATAATGGAAATTATAGGCAATTCATTTCGAGATCGGCGGTGACGTTGCTGTTTCCGTTGTTTTTTAATTTTGGTAAGGGCCTTTTCAAGATGGCCTATCCGCTGTCTGGCACGCCGCCTATTGATTTCCAGCTTTGTTTCACCAGGTCCGCGGCCGCCAATACCGCCGGTTAATCTTGACATAGCTGTATTTTTTATCACCAGACGGGGCAGTATATATTTAAGCTGTGCCAGCTCCACTTGTAATTTGCCTTCTAGTGAAAGGGCTCGCCTGGCAAAAATATCCAGTATTAATTGAGTACGGTCAATCACTTTAATGGTAATCTTATCAGTAATAGAACGTATCTGGGAAGGGTTCAGTTCCTGATCAAAAATCAGCAGAGACACGTTTTTTTGCATCGCCAGAATAGCTATATCGTTTAATTTACCACGCCCTATCAGAAAACGGGAGTCTGTTTTAGAGCGATGTTGTAAAATCTTATCAACAACCTCTAATTCTAAGGTACGGGCCAGTTCCGCGAGTTCAGCAAGAGATTCGCAGGATTCCTCCTTCGAAGTTGTTGTAATACTGACCAGCAAGGCTCGCTCTTTACCGGAAAAGACTGTGCTTGTGGATCGAAATCCGGCCAGCTCATCCTCTAAGGCGTAAATAAGTTCTTTGCAGCCGATATTTAATTGGTTCAGGTGTAAAGGTTCTAAAATTCGGTATGCTTTGCCGGATCTGTTTTCCGGTAAAATATGGCTATAATAAATATTTTTGGGCAGACCTTCCCGGTTAATCGTAATAGCTGCCATTAAATCCAGCCGCATAAGAACAAGATCAGTTAAATCATCCTGGCTAAGGGGTTCGTTCTGAAGATGGGTATGAATGCAGCGCAATCCCATCAGGCGGCTGGAGGCAACCATCAATTTTTCAGTATCAGGAATAAATATCTGTTGCTGATCGCCTATAAGCACATAAACAACTTTTCCTCGGCGATTTATAAGGAGTCCGATTTGACGCCGAATTTCCCTGGAAAGGCGACCCAAATCTTTGGCAAGTTCCCTGCCAAGCAGCATATCAGGGTCACTGCGGCGGCGGTAGAGGTTTTCCAGGCGCTGTATCTGATTAGCTTTGAGGCCCTTGAAATTACCATATAATTTTTTCATGCCTGATTTTCAAAGCGGGTATAGGTATTTAAAAAGGTTAAATGAGCTTTTCCAACAGGACCGTTTCTTTGCTTGGCAAGAATGATTTCAGCCGTACCCCTGTTAGGGTTATTTTCATCTTTATTATATACTTCATCCCGATATATAAAGGCCACTACATCGGCATCCTGCTCCAATGCACCTGATTCTCGCAAATCAGCTAACTGTGGCCTTTTATCCTGACGGTCTTCGACCTTACGGTTAAGCTGTGAAAGAGCAATTACCGGGATCTGAAGTTCTTTTGCCAATAATTTAAGAGATCTGGAAATATCAGATATCTCAAGATCTCTTCTTTCACTTGAAATTTTGCCTCTCATCAACTGGAGATAATCAACTATTACCATGCCCAGGCCTTTATCCATTTTAAGACGACGGGCTTTTGTTCGGATAGATGTAACGGTGATAGTCGACGAATCATCAATAAAAATCGGCAGACCAGCTAAGGTACTGGCTCCGTCTGTAAGTTTGGTCCAATGCTCCTGGCTAAGATAACCTCCACCCCTGAGCCGTGAAGAATCAACCCTTGCTTCTGCGCACAGCATTCTCATGGATAGCTGTTCTTTGGACATTTCAAGAGAAAAAAATGCCACTGGGGTATTTTGTTTTAGTGCGGCATTGCGTGTAATATTCAAAGCTAATGCTGTTTTGCCCATACTGGGTCTGGCAGCTATAATAATGAGATCGGATTTTTGAAACCCGGAAGTTAAATTATCCAGCATCTTAAAGCCCGAAGAAACACCCGTAACCCCGGCCGGATTACCCTGCTGTTTTTCCAGAGCATCAATATTAGCGTCAAGAATTTTACTTATGGGGAAAAAAGCCTGCTGGTTCTTATTCTCTGAAATTTCAAAAATTGCGTTTTCTGCAAAATTGATAACACTATCCACATCGCCCTGTTTTTCAAAACAGAACCTGGCAATCTGATTGGTTTTTTCAATAAGTCGCCGCAACGTGGCTTTATCTTGAATAATCTGTGAACAGTAGGACGGGCTGACTGACTGGGGAACCGTGTCAACCAGATTGACCAGATATGAGGCTCCCCCGACTTCCTTAAGTTGATTATTATCCCGTAATAGATTGGTAACGGATATCAGGTCGATGGGCAGACTTTTGGAAAAAAGTTCAAAGATTGCGCCATAAATTTTTTGATGGGCTGTTTTATAAAAATCATCTGGATTCAAAAATTCAATTATTTCAAATAATGAGTCCGCATGAAGCAGGATAGCAATTAAAAGAGATTCCTCCGCCTCTATGTTCTGGGGTGGAACTTTGCGCAAAGCAGAATCTTGATTTAATGATAACATATTATTTTGCATGGCGCATGATTATTTATTGATTTTCCTAACAACTCAATAATATCTGGAAAATCATTTTTCTAATTATTAACTTATTCAGCAAGTTATTCAGCAATGATTTCTACTTCAATTTCAGGTTCAACGTCCTGATATACCCTAATCGGCACTTTGTAAATGCCCAGGGTTTTAATCGGGCTTGATAAAAGCACCATTCTTTTTTTAACTATAATATCTTGCGTGGCCAGGGCATTGACTATTTCGCGAACCATTACCGAACCATATAAACGATTCTCTTCATGAACTTTAGCAGTAATCGTACATTTTACACCTTCAAGACGTGTTGCCATTTCCTCGGCAAATTTTCGTTCTTTGGCGATTTGAAATTCAAATTTGGCCTTATCCAGAGCCAGAATTTTGCGATACCGGGGAGTGGCAGGAACAGCTTTATTCTGCGGTAAGAGATAATTACGGCCATACCCGTTAGCAACCGTTACTTCGCTACCGATAATTCCGAGTGTATCAATAGTTTCTTTTAAAATTACTTTCATAATAGTCCTCCAGCTAATAAGATTTAAAAATCGTTTTAGGATCTTGCATCTTATTTATGTTTTTTGTTTTCGGAAATTAAACCACATATCAAACAAACCAATACCCACGATAATAAATAAAAAAAATTGCTGAATAGTGATTATAGTGTAAATAATGAATTTAACCGGCAGTGGTATATTTTTCTTTTCTAAAAAAAAGGAAATAATCGCCATCCCCTGAAAAAAATAGATCGTGCAAAAAATAATTAACCCGTTAATGCCGATAATTTTTATGGTCGGGCTTGGAATTATAATTGCCAAACCACTTCCTATAAGTCCCCAAATCAAAAATTCAGGGGCCTGCCACAGGTTAAGATTGCCAAAATCAGGGAAATAAAGCTTTTTCCGTAACAAAATCGGTTTAATCAGGATTAAATTTATCCAAACTACTAAAAGAGTTGCTGCAGTGATCAAAGCAGGGGTAATTCGCACCAAAACAAATTTAATTTGATCAAGAGCATTGGCAACCTGAATGATTAATTCTTCCGGCACATTTAAGCTGCGGTAAAGCACCAGTGTCAGTTCAAGATTTTTTGTTATATAATCCGTAACCAGACCGCTTATACCGATATTTGATAAATTACTATAAAAAACCAAACAAAGACAGCTTATACCCAGAATAGTTCCGCAAGTGTAAGCAATAGTTTTTTCAAGGGAAATATTATATTCCAGCAAATTGCCAAGAATAACCCCTAACAACATTAATCCAACAAAATAAAACAGATCAACAGAAATGCCGCCAATAACCATTGCCATAATTATAGCAGCCCCAAAAGGAATAATATTCCCTTTATTGGCGCCCAGTTTTATTCTATAATAAATAATCGGTAATGGAATAAGCAATGAGGCAAAGAATCCGATTATCGGCAGATAGATTGCTATCCCAAACAAAAGGCATATAATACAAAGCCCTGTAGCCACATCATGGGATATTTTACTTTGATCTTGTGCGACCACAATAATCACCCTTTATTGATCAAAAGCTTAGGGCTATCTTTTTTTAACATTGCCCACATATGGTAATAGCGCTATTGTGCGAGCACGCTTAATAGCATGGGATAATCTGCGCTGGTGTTTGGCACAGGTTCCGGATATACGTCGTGGAATTATTTTACCACGTTCCGTAATGAAATATTTTAATGAATCAGGATCTTTATACTCAATCACCCGGCTGGTATCAGCACAAAAACGGCAGATTTTACGCCTGTGATAAACTCTTTTTTTACGATAGGTACGCTTTTGTTTTTGGCGTGCAGGCATGATTATTCCTCCGGATCAACGGTTAATGTGGTCTCAGATGCAACGTCAACAACCTCTTTTGTCGCAGCGGGCTCAGTCTCTTTTACATTTTCAGGGGTGTCGTCTTCCATGGCAAGCCCTTCATCCTCTTCTGCCTTATTATCAGACTCGGCAGCAGCGGCAGCAGCGTTAGCTTCAGCAGTCGCTTTTCGTTCCTGCTCCAAACGGGTTTCCTCTTCAGCCGCGGCAAGCATATCCGCTTTGATCTGCTCAATATCCGCATCTTTTTCCAGCAAAACCGTCATGAACTTTAAAACCCTGTCATCAATCCTGCAAAACCTTTCTATTTCATTAACCAGAACCCCATTGCCGCAATATTCCAGACGAATATAGTGCCCTCGGGCTTTTTTTCTGATTTCATAGGCAAGCTGCTTGATTTTCCAGTCATCCATTAAAATGAAAAATCCCCCTTCCTTTGGGATTAATTCATTTAACCTGTCAAAAAAGGGCTGCTTTTGCTCTTCAGAAAGATCTGGATCAAGAATAATAATAGTTTCATACCTTCTCATAAAATCTCCTTATGGATAATAAAGCCCTGGAAAATCCAGAGCAAGGATAAAAATAATACTTTAAGAATTAAAACCTTTTATATACCATAATAAAAAATAATTTGTCAATATATTCCTGACAAACAGCCAGGGTAATTGCATCAAAACTTGGCATAATTTATAATTCTAAATAAATCAGCGAGTTACAAATGCTGTTTCAAAAAGAAGCACTGACAAGCTGGTTGCCCTGTTGAATCATAAGGAAGTCATCTGTTCCCCTTCTTAAGTTTCTTCAAATAAAGCTCAATCTCCTCTGCCTTGAACTTTGAAAGCACTTCTTCTGTCCTCAACCCTTTCAACCTGTCCTCTGCCTTGAACTTTGAAAGCACCTCTTCTGTCCCCAACCCTTTCAACCTGTCCTCTGCCTTGAACTTTGAAAGCACTTCTTCGGGA
>JASFBJ010000177.1 GCA_030149585.1 Desulfobacterales bacterium
ACGTCCGGGTCTGTGCGGGGGGCGCCGGGTAACCAGCGTTCCTACCGCGAGATGTCTCAAAAAAATCCCGATAAATAGTGTTAAAACACAAGATTCCTTGACATAGAAACATTATTGCCTTATAAATTAGTAAGATAGCAAATTAAGTAAGGGGGATGTTATGGCAGTCAGCCTTGAAGCTATGGATGACGCCATCAGAAAAAAGATGAAGGCTAAATATAAATGAAAGTAATAGATACAAATACTCTTGTTCGTTTTCTTGTTGGTGATATTGAGTGTGACTTTTTTGCGTAATGGCAGGCACAAAAGACTACCTGGCATAACCATTTTTTTTAATGGCACGAAACATCAATAGCCGCGTTGCACAGGCTCGCTAATTGCCGAGAGCGCCCATTCTAAATAAAGGAGATAAATTGTGGTAGAAGAGGCATTAAAACAGCAGATAGAGGAAAAGCATATTCTGATAAACACCATCCGCGGTGAAATTGCCAAAGTCCTGGTTGGACAGCGCGATCTAGTGGACGGTCTGCTGATGGGGCTTCTAACTAAAGGACATATTTTGATTGAAGGCGTTCCGGGGCTGGCAAAAACAAGTGCCGTAAAAGCCCTGGCTGAAACAGTTCAGGCTAAATTTAAGCGTATACAGTTCACGCCGGATCTTTTGCCCGCCGATCTTGTGGGCACGGAAATCTATCGCCCTAAAACTGGTGACTTTGTAATTAAAAAAGGACCGATTTTTAATAATATAATTTTAGCTGATGAAATAAACAGGGCCCCATCAAAGGTTCAATCAGCTCTTTTAGAGGCAATGCAGGAAAGACAGGTGACAATAGGGGACAATACTTTTATCCTGGCTGATCCATTTCTGGTACTTGCAACTCAGAATCCAATTGAACAGGAAGGCACCTATCCTCTGCCTGAGGCTCAGATTGATCGTTTCATGTTTAAATTATTGATAAATTATCCATCAAAGGCTGAAGAAAAAGAGATCATGCAGCGAATCGGATTTTCCGAACCTGCTCAAATCTCTCCAGTGCTTGCCCCGGATCTTCTTAAAGAGATCAGCGCTATAATCCACAAAGTTTATCTGGACGAAAAACTAAAGGAATATATTGTTGATATTGTTTTTGCTTCCCGCAATCCAATGGATTATAAAATTGATATTGCCGACTATATCCAGTACGGTGCTTCCCCACGCGCCAGCATCTTTTTAAGCCTGGCGGCCAGAGCTTATGCTTTTCTCCAGAGACGTCCCTATGTAACTCCCCAGGATATAAAAGTCATTGCGCCCGATGTCCTGCGGCATCGCATCATTTTAACCTATGAAGCTGAAGCTGAAGATATTACCACAGATCAAATTATCAGCCGAATTTTTGATTCGGTAAAGGTTCCTTGATGCTTTCGCCGGAAATTATAAAAAAAATAAAAAAGGTACATATTAAAAGCCGCCGCCTGGTAAATACACAGATGGCCGGCCAGTATAAATCCGTATTTAAAGGAAGCGGAATTGAATTTGAAGAAGTCAGAGAATACAGTCCAGGGGATGAGATAAAAAGTATTGACTGGAAAGTATCAGCCCGTCTTGGAAAACCCTATATCAAACTTTACCGTGAAGAACGCGAACTGGTTATCATGCTGCTGGTTGATATGAGCGCCTCTGGCATCTTTGGCACAACCAGCACCACTAAAAAAGAGACCATGGCGGAGATTGCAGCGATCCTTGCTTTTAATGCCATTAAGAACAACGATAAGGTCGGCGCCCTCTTATTTACAGATCATGTAGAAAAATATATTCCGCCCAAAAAAGGTTCCGCCCATGTATGGCGGCTAATCAAAGAAATTTTTTCCTTTGAACCGGAAAAAACAGGCACTGATTTAAGAAATACGATTCAGTACCTTGGACGTGTCTGCCGTAAAAGGTCAACCATATTTCTGATTTCCGATTTTCTTTCCTCTGATCAACCACCGGATACAGCGCTCTGGTTAAAACCGGCCGGGAAAAAGCATGAGCTGATTACTGTTTTGGTTGATGATCCAATGGACTACCATCTTCCTAAAGCAGGCATTATTACCATGCAGGATCTGGAATCTTCGGCCCGCTATTATTTTGATGGATTTGATAAAACCACCCGCAAACAATATACTAAACAGAAAAAAGGAGAACTTCAGGAACTTTTAGCATCTTTTAAATCCAGGGATCTTGATTGCATACAAATCAGCACAGCTGCTTCGGCCGCTGATGAACTGCTGAAATATTTTCGCAGGCGGGAAAAAAGAAAGCGATGAAAACAAAATTATACTCTCTTGTATTATTGCTGATAGCTCTTTTTTTGTCCGGCCGGGCTTTGGCTACAGTCAATCAGGAACCATTAAAAAACATTCCAGGCACTCAAAAATCAGAGCAGGACTCTGTCAGCCAGGCTGTTAGCAAAATGACCGATATTCATGACATCAAAGCTCCTGTCCGGCCGGGTTTGGTTGCGAACACAAAATATTATATTCTGGCAGGACTCTTTTTAATTGGAGTGATCGCTCTTATTCTCTGGTATATAAAAACAAGGAAAAACAGCTCGCAAGCCATTGAGACCCTGACACCAGAGCTGCCACCGGAAATTATTGCTTTAAAGCATCTGAATCAGCTGGCAGCAAAGGCCAATTCTGATCCAAAAATATTTTATTTTCGGCTTTCAGCGATCATGCGAGAATATCTTGATGTTCGCTACCACATTAAATCAATGGAAATGACAAGCGAAGAATTTATTCCCAAAATCAATGAGCTGAATCTGGAAAATTACCTGCAAGAATCTATCAAAAAACTGATTCTTAGCAGTGATCCCATTAAATTCGCCAAAGTCGATACTACCCGGACTAAAATTATTGCTGATCTTGAATTTGTTAAACACTTGATTAAACAAACCACCCCTATCCTCCAAGCTGATGAGAACCATGTTTAAATTTGCTTCTCCATATTATTTATTGCTGCTGATTATTTTCGCAGCCGTCTGTTTTTACCGCAAAAAAAAACAGTTAAAGCCGCATATCGCGATTTCAAGTCTGCTGGCAGTAAAAAAACTATCACCCTCACCAGCATTAAAAATTAAAGGACTTGTCACGGCTGTCAGGGTTTTGGCCATTTTTCTAATGATCATTGCCCTGGCCAGACCACAGTGGGGCATAAGGCAAACCAGTATCATGACCGAAGGAATCAATATTATACTGGCTGTTGATCTATCTGAAAGTATGGCAGCGCTTGATTTTCGCCGGAAAAATAAAATTATTAACCGACTGGAAGCTGCTAAGGGTGTCATCAAAGAGTTTATTTCCAAGCGAAAAGGAGACCGGATAGGCATGGTGGTTTTTGGTTCCCAGGCCTATACTCAGCTGCCTTTAACCCGTGATTATAACACTATTATAACGATTCTGGATCGACTTAAAATTGGAGCAGCCGGTAAAAGCACTGCCATTGGTGATGCCATTGGAATTGCCATTAAAAGGCTGGCTGATATCCCAAGTAAATCCAATACTATTATTTTACTCACTGACGGCCGTTCAAACAGTGGTGAAATCAGTCCTGAAGTTGCCGGTGAAATCGCCAGGCAGCAGGGAATTCGGATTTATACTATTGGAGTCGGTACACATGGACGAGTTCCTTTTTTGGTTAAAGATCCAGTTTTTGGTGAACGCTACGTTTACCAGAGGGTTGATATTGATGAAAAAATTCTTGAAAGCATAGCGAAAAAAACAGACGGACAATATTTTCGTGCGGAAAATATCAAGGGGCTGAAAAAAATTTACAGTACTATCAACAAGCTTGAAAAATCTAAAGTTGAAGTTATAACCTTTGACGAATATAATGAATTATATGATTATATCCTGATTTTGGTACTTGGCTTATGGGGCGTGTGGATTATTTTAAAAAACACCCGATATCTGGATATTCCCTGAGGCTTTTTTCGGAAATTAATATGAATTTCGTACACTTAAAATATTTGTTTTTTATCTGGGCAGTACCGGTTTTTGCTTTTTTTTATTTTTACGGTGCCCGCCAAAGAAAAAAAATCCTTTCAGACTTTGCATCAAACCAAGGGCTTAAGGCCATTATCCCAGGGGTTCAAGCCAGGCGGCGATATTTAAAAGCAATTTTGATCTTAACGGCTGTTTTATTAACAGCCATTGCTTTGGCCGGGCCGCGATATGGATATAAATGGCAAAAGATTGAGCGCAAAGGAATCGACATCATCATTGCCATAGACTGTTCCAGGAGCATGCTGGCAACTGATATCAGCCCTACCCGGCTGGATCGGGCCAAACGCGAAGTTTTTGATCTTTTGGATATGCTCAAAGGGGATAGAATCGGTCTGGTGGCCTTTGCCGGTACAGCCTTTTTGCAATGCCCGCTTACCCTGGATTATAGCGGGTTCAATCTCTTTTTGAACGCTCTAAGTCCTGATTTTTTACCGATCGGTGGATCTGATTTAAGCGCTGCAATTGAAACAGCCATTGGAAGTTTTGAACCCCAGACCAAATCTGAAAAGGCGATTATCCTGATTACTGATGGTGAAAATACCGGCCGGCAAGATCCAAAAGAAGCTGCCGACAAAGCCCGAAAAGCCGGCATCAAACTTTTTTGTATTGGGGTCGGCACTAACCAGGGTGTTCCGCTGCCCACTCAGGGCAAGGGTTTTAAAAAAGATCTTGCCGGAAAAATCATTTTATCGCGTCTGGATGAAAAAACCTTAGAGAAAATAGCGGATTTGACCGGTGGTGTTTATGTACACTCGATTGCCGGTGATCTGGATCTAAATACCATTTACACTAAAGAGATCAGGGGTAAAATGAAGGCAGCTACCCTGTCTGAAGGAAAACAACAGGTTTGGGAAGATCGTTTTCAATGGCCGCTGGCTCTGGCATTTTTGCTCGTAATTATAGAGTTATTGCTGCCCTCAACCAAAACTGCTTCTAAATCCTTTATGATTTTGCTGTTATTTGTTTTATTGCCGACCTTAAGTCTGGCCGGTCCATTGCAGGAGGGTCTGACGGCTTATGACCAAAAAAATTATGAAAAAGCTCTAAAACTTTTTATTGACGCCCAGTTGCAAAATCCAGATGACCCTGAAATACTCTATAATATCGGCAATGCATATTATAAAATCGGTGAATTCAATACAGCCCGTGATCATTATCAACAAGCTTTAAAAAGTGATGATCCTGAATTACGCCATAAAATATTATATAATCTTGGAAATGCGGAATATAAAAAAGGAGATCCTGACAGTGCCCTGAAACAATATGAGGCAGCTTTAAAAATCGCCCCCAGGGATCAAGAGGCAATCCAAAATTTTGAATTTGTAAAAAAAATTATCCAGGAGCAAAAACAGAAAAAAAAAGAACAAGACCCAAATAACTCTGATAAAAAACAGGAGAAAAAACAAGGTCAGCAAAATCAGGACCAAAAAAAACAAAAAGATACCAGGGAAAATAAAGATTCAGACAAAGAGAATAATAAAAAAGAGAATACCGAAAAAGATAATAATGCTCAGCAGTCCCAGCCTCGGGATTATGCTGATTCCATAGACCCTGGGGCTGATCCTGATTCATCCTCTAAGCAAAAGCAGCAAAAAAGCCAGCCAGCCCATGAAGCTGATAAGGAACATAAGGATAATGAACAAACAGCCAGGATGTTAAACCGCTTGAATGATCAGCCTGGCCGCGCCATGATCCCTTTTTATAAAAACAAAACAGTTGAAAAGGATTGGTAATGAGACATTTTATTATTCTGATTATCATTTTTTTTCTGCTAATTCCAATAAAAACCAAAGCAGTTGAAATAAACGCCCTTGTTGATCGAAATACTACCTCTTTGGGAGAATCAATTCAACTGAGTGTATCAATTCAGGGAAAAAAAGGTATAATTGATACCTCTTCTATTAAAGATTTTAAGGTAATTCCTCGTGGAAGCAGCACCAGCATGCAGATTATAAACGGGCGAACCTCTCGTGAAATTATTTATAATTATACACTGATTCCACTCAGGGCAGGTGGTCTTAAAATTCCTCCTTTATCCATAAGTATCGGCAAAAAAACTCAATTAACCCGCGAAATAAAAATTCAGGTCAGCCAAAGGCCAAAGGCCGATGACCAGGGCAGGCCGGTTTTTGTAGAAGCAAATCTATCTGCGCCAACGGTTTATACAGGCCAGCAACTTATCTATACCTTTAAATTTTTGCATGCGATTCAAATCACGAATGCCAGGTTCCAGCCACCGGAATTTAACGGATTTGCCGCAAGAGAGGTTGAAAAACGCAACTCTTATCAGACAATTATTAATGGGCGTCAATATATGGTCACTGAACTCTATTTTACTCTTAGTCCCTTAATTTCAGGGGCCAAAACCATTGAACCGGCGGTTTTAGAGTGTGATATCCCTGTTTCTCGCAGAAGAAGAAATCAATCCCCATTTGATTCCTTTTTTAATGACGCTTTTTTCAGCAGACGCGAGATTGACAGCAAGATTTTTCGAACTGATCCTATACAAATCAAGGTAAAACAACTGCCGCCCTATAAAGGCAAAACTCCTTTTTCCGGGCTTGTCGGCCGCTTTAAAATTCAGGCCGGGCTTGAAAAACAATCCATTAAAGTAGGTGATTCAATCACCCTTGCCCTGACAATTTCAGGCACCGGCAATATCATGGATGCAAAAGCCCCTGATATTGAAATGCCTGCTGATTTTAAAATATATAAGGACGCCCCACAGGAAAATATCAAGCTCAGCAAAAAAGGTTATAGCGGAGAAAAAATCTTTCGCAGTGCTCTGGTTCCCATTAAGCAGGGGACTTATATAATTCCATCGGTCTTGCTGACTTTTTTTGATCCAGCAACAAGCCGATACCAAACCAGGGCAACCAGCCAATTTGAATTAAAGGTAAGTCCCGCAGAAAATTCAGACCAGGAAAAAATTTCTTCCTTTCCGAAAAGGGATAAAACCCCTCAAAAGGATAAGGTTCAATTTACAGGGCGTGATATTTTGCCGCTAAAAACCGACCTGTCTGCATTAGAAAACCAGACACCAATGTCGGTGATATGCTTTGCTGTTTTAATTTTAATGCCTGCCGGCTTTATTAGCCTGCTGATTATTGGTCTGAAAATAAGCAGCAAAGGCAAAGATCAGACCGGGTTCATGGTTGGAAGGGCCTTAAAGGCCTTAAAACAAGCTAAAACCAAAGAACTTTCCGATCAAAAATTCACCTCACTTTTATACCAGAGCCTGACCTCAATTATCTTTGCAAGAGCCGGTACCAAGGGAGAATTACTTACGTGCAGGGAAGCAAGGGGTATTCTGAACAAGGCTGGATACTCTGAAAAAATCACTGAAGATGCTGTTCAACTATTAGAGATGATTGAATTAAACAGATATAGTGGCGTTGAAATAACCAGCCTTGCCAAAAAGCAACTTCTTGCTCAAACTATCCGGCTGGTAAGGAGTTTATCCAAATGAAGAGGCCAAAGCTGTTAATTATCGCATTTATTTTTATAGCAGGACTTAGTAGCCCAGGACTTAGCCAAAAACTTAGC